>CAZRGY010000803.1:0-1818 GCA_964599715.1 uncultured Verrucomicrobiota bacterium
TTTGGAGGTGGCACTCTGCTGGCCAGCAGGGCGCCCCTACCTGTCGGAGGTCCTTCGGGAGCTGTTTCTTCCGCGTTTGCGAAAGGTCGGGGCTGCTGCGGTGTCCTCCGAAGCCTTGGGCGAAGGAGGATCCCCCGCCGCCCTAATCCGCGGCCGCCCCGGCCGCGGATCTCATTCCGCCGGCGGGGCGGGCGTCTTGTCATCCTTCACGGGGATCAGCAAGGAGAGCAGCACCGAGATCGCGAGCACGCTGCCGATGAACGCGAGCGAGTGCGTGATCTCCACGTGAAAGTGGAAGAAGTAGGCGATCAGCATCTTCACGCCTATGAACACGAGGATCACGGCGAGCCCGACATTCAGGAAGCGGAAGAGCTGCATCACGCCGGCGAGCGCGAAGTACATCGAGCGCAGGCCGAGGATCGCAAAGATGTTCGACGTGAAAACGATGAACGGATCCTTCGTGATCGCGAGGATCGCGGGGATCGAGTCGAGCGCGAAGGCCACGTCAGTGCTCTCGATCACGAGGAGCACGATGAACAGGGGCGTCGCCATCTTCCGGCCGTTCTCAATGGTGAAGAACTTCCCCTCATCGTATTTCGCCGACACCGGAAAGAAGCGGCGGAAGAGGCGCACCACCGGGTTTTGCTCGGGGTGGATGTCCTCCTTTTTCGGCATCGCGAGCTTGATGCCGGTGTAGACGAGGAAGGCGCCGAAAATCGCGATCACCCACTCGAAGCGGTTGATCAGCACGATGCCGGCCACGATGAAGGCGGCGCGCATCACCGCGGCGCCCACGATTCCCCAGAAGAGCACGCGGTGCTGGAATTGCGCGGGCACCTTGAAGTAGCTGAAGATGACGATGAACACGAAAACGTTGTCCACGCTCAGACACAGTTCGATCACGTAGCCGGTGAGAAATTCCAGCGCCGGCTGGCGTCCGCGCCAGAAGTAGATCAGCACGTTGAATGCGAGCGCCAGCGTCACCCACACCGTCACCCACGCCATCGCCTCGCGCGTCTTCACCACGTGCTGCTTGCGGTGGAACACGCCGAGGTCCAGTGCGAGCATCAGGATGATGAACGCGAGGAATGCAGCCCAAGCCCAGAGTGGTAATGCCTCCATGTGGAAAGTGAACGCCAACGGTGGGTGACCGCACGCGCGACATCAAGCACTGGGTATTTCATGGAAGTAGCGCAGGCATCCGTGCCTGCTTCGTGGCTGCGGCTTCCAGCCGCAGGGTTTCCGGGAGTTGCGCCGGCGTCCCGCCTGCATGGTTCTCCTGGGGGCTTCCTCCCCGTGTGTCATGAGTCGAGAAGGCAGGGGCTACTGCCCTTATTCGCCCCTTTCTTGCAGCGCGCAGCGCTGCTTTGGCAGCCTGTTGAGAATCGGGTTCGCGAGCCCGGCGATTTCATGTTTCCCCAGGCGAACCGTTCTCCCTAACCGGGCCGGCTGCCACCCTCCTAATCCTTTGACATCCTTGCGGTCGGCGCATTTTCACAAGCAGGTGAAACCACGCATTTTCACGCGACTCTTCTTCGTTGCGGTGCTCGCGCTCGGCTTGCCCGCGTTGCGGGCGCAGGAAACCGACTCTTCGAAACCAGCCGCAGATTCCCCCGCAACCGGCGCGACCGCTCCGACACCGGCAACCGACAACTCCACTGCCGCCGCCGGGGCTACCGTTGTTGCTGCCGAGCAGACTCCGCCCGCTCCCGTGCCGGAACTCAGGCAGCAGTCCACCATGGAAGGCGGGTTGAAGTGGACGCGGGATCTGCTCCTCCTGCGCATCGGGGACAACGCCGCGGGCAGGGTCGTCGCATC
>CAZRGY010000804.1:0-1814 GCA_964599715.1 uncultured Verrucomicrobiota bacterium
CGGCGTCATTTCCCGTGGTAGCACTCGATGACATTCACGGTCAACCCGCCACGTGAGGTCTCTTTGTATTTGGATTTAATGTTATGACCATTGTGGCGCGCATTGATCTACGGTGTGAGGTGAGGATGGGCCGATGCCGATAGTGAAAAGATCCAGCACTGAGTGCATAGGATGACTTATGGAATGATAGCGGTGGAAGCCCGGTCTCCCACGATAAAATGGCCAAGCTCTTTGCCGTCATTGGAACGGATCTGCCAGACGGCTCCGGGACGAGTTTTCAACTGCTTTTGCTTTTTGGCGGCGATTTTGCCGTATGATTTCACATTGCCATCAGGGGTCATCCAGAGCAGTTCCACGGGCCGGTTTTGCCGATTGATGAAAACCACTTCGAACTGATTGCCATCGGGTTTGGAGGCCGGAGCTTTCCCTAAATTAATAGGGTGCCAATCCAGTTTGGGCAGCGAAGCAATGGGCATCTCAGGGATCGGGACGGCCCGGGTGGGGCCTTGGGAGCGCAATTCATCGGCAATTTTCCGATGTGCTTTGGTAGAAGCTCCGTGGAGCAGATTAGTCCACTCGTATGGATCAAGAGAGATGTCGTAGAGTTCTTCCTGATCTTTTGAGTAGTGGATTAAACGCCATTTTTCCGCAGATACGGCATAAGCGTTTGGTAGATGTAATTGCGTGACCGCAGCTTGAGACCAACTTGCGGCGGGATCTTTCAGCAAGGGAACCAGACTATGCTGGCTGGCTTCGCGATTGTTCGTGGCAGGCAGGCCGCAGAGATCGGTGAGGGTGCGATACAGGCTGGTGAGACTGACCGGGCGATCACACACGCCACCGGCACTAGTCCCCATAGGCAGTCCGGGTGCATTTTTGGGGACGCGGATGATAAGCGGCACGCGGGTGCTCATCCGCCAGCCGGTGAATTTCTGCCAGTGCTCTTTTTCGCCCAGTTGCCAGCCGTGATCGCTCCACACCACCACGATGGTATTGTCGCGATACGGACTTTTCTCCAAGGCATCCATCACCCGGCCAAACATGGCATCAGCGAAATAGATGGATGCAAGATAGGCCTGGATGCCTTGCTTCCACTGGCCCTGACGCTGGATATGCTCGAAGTAGCGATTCCGCCCCAGCTTCTGGCCTTCAGGCGGGACATCGTTCAAATCCTCGGCCAGATAGCCGGGCCCAGGCTGGATGCTCTCCATGGGAAACGGCTCAAAGTATTTCTTGGGCACAAACCAGGGTTCGTGTGGGCGGTAAATGCCACAGGCGAGGAAGAATGGCTTGTCATGCTTTTGTTGAAGCTGCTCACCGATCCATTTGGTCACCAGCCAATCACCGCCAAACTCTTCATCCGTGACATCCAGCGCTGCCCAGTCCGTTTCCACATATTGCCACGGGCCGCCGACCGGAAGACTGACCGGTCTTTGCTTTGGATAAAAGGTGCGCGGGAAGGGGTTGTCCTTATCCTTCTCCGGATAATATTCATCCCAGGAGCGAGGATCGATGATGTAGTGCAGCATCTTGCCGGAACCGGCTGACCAATAGCCATTGTTGGAGAAGTGCTTGGGTAGCAATACGGCATCGGGCAAAACATCCCGCAGCTTCTGCTGATTTTGATAAAGGCCAGAGCGATAGGGCGGGATGCCGCTGAAAATCGCCGCCCGGGAAGGATTGCATGCTGGCGCGGAGCAATGGGCATTGCGAAACAGAACGCCGCTCTGAGCGAACCGGTCGAGGTTGGGGGTCTTGGCCTGTGGATGCCCACCCAGAAAACCGGTCCAATCATTCAGATCGTCAAACGCGAT
>CAZRGY010000805.1:0-1810 GCA_964599715.1 uncultured Verrucomicrobiota bacterium
CGCCGTTAGCTCCAGACGGCAGCCTCTCCCCCGGTGAAGCTCTCGCCTTCATCAAGACCGCGTTCGTCCACCCTCGACTGGTTAGCGGAGGCATCCGATTGCACCTCCCTTCATCACAAGCTTGTGGAGAAGTTGAAATGGGCAACTTGGCCCTCTTGTTTCACGCGGCGAACATCAACCGGCTAACCGTTTCCAACCAAACCGAGGTTGAGTCTCACCTGCGTGGCGCCGATGAAGTCGTTGCAAGGGCAAAGCTGCGATGGAAGGAAGCCTGTCGGGCCAATGAGTGCCGGGCCTGGTGATCCGCTCCACCCCCTACCGGCTCCGCTCCGTTCCCGACGGCTGCGGACCCTGTCGCCCATCGCGTTCCCGCTGATCCGCTTCCCGCGATGCCTGCCGGGCGGCCTCCCGTGTGCGCTCTTCCGCCAGCCGCTCGTTGTAGTCCTTCCGGTCCGGTTCCCGCCGCATTTCCGGCGGCGGTTGCATCAGGTGTTTCGGCTGGTCTTCCCGGACCATCTGCGAGCCGGACTGTTCCTTGGGAGACGCTGATTTAATCCGCCGGCTTTCGATTTACTAGCGACGGCGAGGCGTGTGTTTTCTAAACTGCAGGGCATGACCCGCCAGACCAGTTTTGCCCAAGCCGAGTTCACCGCCAAGAAGAAGACTACCCGGCGCGAGAAGTTCCTCGCGCGCATGGAAGAAGTCATCCCGTGGGCCAGGCTGCTGGCCGTCATCGAGCCACACTATCCCAAGGGCGAGCGTGGCCGCCCGCCCATCGGGCTGGAGCGGATGCTGCGGGTTTATTTCCTCCAGCAATGGTATGGGCTGGCCGACGAGGCCCTCGAAGACGCCCTCTACGACAGCCAGGCGTTGCGCGGTTTTGCCGGTCTTGATCTGGCGCAGGAAGGCGTGCCCGACGCCACCACGCTCCTGAAGTTCCGCCGCCTGCTTGAAACGCACGACCTGTGCAAGGGGCTCTTCACCGCCATCAATGCGGATCTGGCCGCGCGAGGGCTGCTGCTGCGCGAAGGCACGCTGGTGGACGCCACCCTGATCGCCGCGCCGCCCTCCACCAAGAATGGGAAGAAGAAGCGCGACCCGCAGATGCACCAGACCCGGAAGGGCAACCAATGGCATTTCGGGATGAAGGCGCACATCGGCGTGGACCGGGACAGCAAGCTGGTGCATACCGTGGTGGTGAGTGCGGCGAATGTGGCGGACGTGACCCGGATCGCCGAACTGCTTCACGGAGCAGAGACACAGGTGCATGCGGACGCCGGTTACACCGGCGTGGAGAAGCGGGCCGAGATCGTGGCGTTGGAACGCAAGATAGACTGGCAGGTCGCGTGCAAACGCGGCCTGATCAAGGCGCTGGCCGAAGGTGCGGAGAAGGAAGCCCTCAAAGCAGTGGAGAAGGCGAAGGCGTCGGTGCGAGCCTTCGTCGAACATCCCTTCCACATCGTGAAGAATTTATTCCGGCACCGGAAAGTGCGGTATCGGGGACTGGCCAAGAACGGACACCAACTCCACACGCTCTTCGGGCTGGCCAACGTGGTGATCGGAGCGCGGCGGGCCACGGCGTGAGAAAACCGTGGGCGAGCCGCAGAAGCGGGTCGGAAAAAAGTGCGAAACCACGCTGGCCGACCCGGCCCCGGCCCGCGAACCCAGGCTGCCGGACGCAAACCACCGCCGCTTGAGGATCTTTTCACCTCAGCATAAACTGAAATCTGGAAACTTGGCTTTATTCAGCGCTTCCCTAACCGACCTGTGAATCTTAACATCAAGAAAATCCGCCTGCTGGGCGTAGCCG
>CAZRGY010000806.1:0-1810 GCA_964599715.1 uncultured Verrucomicrobiota bacterium
AACTGCATCCCGCACCACAGACCGAACGCCGTCCAAGCAGACATCTCGATCCAGCGTATGCGGTGATAATGGTAATGCCAGAGGATGCTGATCTTCTGCTCCGGAAACGCCAACGCATAGAACGCCAGCACGCCCGAGATGCCGCCGCTCGCCCCGATGCACGGCACGGATGAACGCGGGTCGGCGATGGCATGCAGCAGATCACCAGCGAAAGTCGCAGCAAGGATCAGCAGCAACATCCGCCGCCAGCCGATCCGGCTCTCCACATTGTCCCCGAAGACAAACAGGAAATAGAGATTTCCCAACAGGTGCACCCAGCTTCCGTGCAGGAAGAACGAGGTGATCGAAGTAAGACCAGCCAGCCGGAAAAACTCACTGGGCACCATGCCGAACGCATCCACATAGGCACTGAGATTGCGAAACGCCAGCGCGCTCACCACCAGCACCGCAGCGCACAATCCCCAAGTCGCCCAAGTCGGCGTCTTGTGCGTATCGCCATCACGTTCGACTGGCAATCCGAGCATGGCCGGGATGGTCTTCCAGTCCGCCGATGGCTCCGGCCCGCTTTCCTCCGCGAGACGTTTCACTTCATACAATGCCAGCGCCTCCTTCGCCTTCTGGGGCAGTTCCCGCTCCGGTATCTTTGGCTTAACCGGCACCGCTTTGGGTGTGCGTTCGAACTCCTCGGGATCAAACCAGACGAACTGGCACACCTTGCAGGCATCCAGCTCTTCCCCACCCTCCCGGCTCGACAGCCGCACCGTCAGCATCGGCCGCTCACATGCTGGACAAGCCCGGCCAAACACCCCATCCCCGTTGCGTACCTTGGCCCAAAGCGAGGAGACAAATTCCGCCGTCCGCGACTTGCGCAAAACACTCAGGTTCACTGTGCGCCCGCCGCAAGTATTGCACACCCAGTGCAATCCATCCTCGTGACGCTCGCGATCGATCTCTCCCTGACAGTTAGGACAATAGAACATGGTCTTCTCCACCTCCTATTCTCCAAAAAAACCGCTCTCCCGCCCATTACAATTCCCCACGATTCTTTTAATGAATCAGCCTCCCAAACAAAACAACCCCGGCACCTACGCAGGCACCGGGGTTGCTGAAATAACAAACGGAACTTACTGGATCGTCAGATTACGATACCAGACCGGATCGTTGTGATCCTGCAACTGGATGCGACCCGAGGCGTTCTGATTGAACGTCGGCGTTTTTGAGAACTTGCTGCCCATCACGCGTTCCTTGAAATCGTCCGAAGCAGTGTCATAGGACACCACCAGTGAGCCATTCAGCCAATGCTCGATCTTCGAGCCCTTCGCCACGATGCGGGAGCAATTCCACTCGCCCACCGGCTTCAGGATCTTGCTGGAGTTCGGCACATAGAGATCATACAGGCCGCCGGATTTGCGACGTCCCTCACGCATCTTCGCATCAGGGTGTTTCTCATCATCCAGCACCTGGTATTCCGGCCCGAGCCAGCTCTTGCCGTATTGCGCCATGCGATACTTCACACCGCTGTTGCTGCCTTCCGCGACCTTCCATTCGAATCGGAAATCGAAATCGCCGTATTCCTTGGCGGTGTAGATGTCGCCACCCTTCGCCGCGCGATACAGCACGCCGTCTTCCGCCTGCCAACCTGCCGTCACCGGCTTGCCATCGGCCAACGTCCAGCCATCCAGGTTTTTGCCGTTGAAGATTTTGGTGCGCTTGGCGGTATCCAGATCTTGGATGCGGATGTTGCGCCAGGCCACTTCCATGGTCTCGGTCTTGTTGCCGATGCCATGCACCTGCAGCGAGATGAAACCTT
>CAZRGY010000807.1:0-1797 GCA_964599715.1 uncultured Verrucomicrobiota bacterium
CAGGCCGAGGCCGCGCACTTCCTTCACCAGAACGTTGAAGCTTTCAGGCACACCGGCCTCAAAGTTGTCTTCACCCTTCACGATGCTTTCGTACACTTTGGTCCGGCCCGCCACGTCATCCGACTTCACAGTCAGCATCTCTTGCAGGGTATAGGCGGCACCATAGGCCTCCAGTGCCCAGACCTCCATTTCCCCAAGACGCTGACCACCGAACTGCGCCTTACCACCCAGCGGCTGCTGCGTGACAAGCGAGTAAGGGCCGGTAGAACGTGCGTGCAGCTTGTCATCGACAAGGTGGTGCAGCTTGAGCAGATACTTGACGCCAACGGTGACCGGGCGCGCAAACTGCTCACCCGAGCGGCCATCAAACACGATGGACTGGCCAGACTGGTCAAACCCGGCCCGCTTCAGCGCATCATTGATATCCGCTTCCTTGGCACCGTCGAAAACCGGCGTTGCAATCGGCACACCGCCGGTGACATTGCCTGCCAGTTCAAGGAATGTTTCCTCGTCCTGATGGGCAAACGCCGCTTCATAAGTCTCATCGCCGTAAGCCAGACGCACCGCATCGCGCACCGGGGTCATATCCCCCGAACGGCGATACTCGGACAAAGCCTCGTCAATCTTCATCCCGAAGCCGCGCGCGGCCCAACCCATATGGGTTTCCAGAATCTGACCAACGTTCATCCGCGATGGCACGCCCAACGGGTTCAGACAGATATCCACGGTCGTCCCATCAGCAAGGAACGGCATGTCTTCCATCGGAACCACGCGGGAAACAACACCTTTGTTGCCGTGACGACCCGCCATCTTGTCGCCCGGCTGCAGCTTGCGCTTCACCGCCACGAACACTTTGACCATTTTCATTACGCCCGGAGGCAGATCGTCGCCGCGACGCACCTTTTCGACCTTGTCGTCGAAACGGTGATCCAAGGCGCGCTTTTGCGCCTCGAACTGGTCGTGCAAGGCTTCCACGTCCTTGGCTTCGGCTTCTTCACCCAAGGCCAACTGCCACCACTGACCACGGCTCAGCGTGCCCAACAGCTCCTCATCAATGGTCGAACCAGCACGGATGCCTTTCGGCCCCTTCACAGCGGTTTTGCCCATGATCAGGGTTTTCAGACGCGCATAGATGTTGCGCTCCAGAATGACCAATTCGTCATCCCGGTCACGGGCCAGGCGTTCAACCTCTTCGCGCTCGATCTGCAAAGCACGCTCATCCTTGTCCACCCCATGACGGTTGAACACACGCACTTCCACGATCGTGCCGAAGGCCCCCGGCGGCAGACGCAAGGAGGTGTCACGCACATCCGACGCCTTTTCACCAAAGATCGCGCGCAACAGCTTTTCTTCCGGCGTCATCGGGCTTTCGCCCTTTGGCGTGATCTTGCCCACCAGAATGTCGCCCGGCTGCACTTCGGCGCCGATGTAAACGATCCCGGCCTCGTCGAGGTTGCGCAGGGCTTCCTCACCGACGTTGGGAATGTCGCGGGTAATTTCTTCCGGCCCCAGCTTCGTATCGCGCGCCGCGACTTCGTATTCATCGATATGGATCGAGGTGAACACATCGTCTTTCAGAATACGCTCCGAAATCAGGATGGAGTCTTCGTAGTTGTAGCCATTCCACGGCATGAAAGCCACGATGACGTTCCGGCCGACAGCCAATTCACCCATATCGGTGCAAGGACCATCTGCAATCACCTCATCACGGGTTACCGTGTCACCCACCTTCACCAGCGGACGCTGGTTGATGCAGGACGACTGGTTGGACCGCTTGAACTTGCGCAGACGGTAGAT
>CAZRGY010000808.1:0-1792 GCA_964599715.1 uncultured Verrucomicrobiota bacterium
GCAGAATTGTCGCGTGCCGGTCTTGATGTTCCGCTAGGCGAGGCGGCTTGCTCTGGACACGGAGCGTAAATGGTGGTTTTACTGGAAACGGAATTCACCATGGATCAGGAAACACAAAATCGTTTCAAGCTGCAGCTGGAAGAGCTGCAAGCCGAATTGACGGCGGAGATCGGAGCTAATTCGGATGCGACTGCGGCGGTGCAGGTGGATTCTTCCATCGGGCGGCTTTCACGCATGGACGCCATCCAGTCGCAGCAGATGACACTCGGCCTCAAAGCCAGGCAGCAACAGCATCTCTTGCGGGTGAAGAGTGCGCTGGAAGCCATTCGTATGGGGAATTATGGCCGTTGCCGTCGTTGCAAAGAAGACATCGCCTTGGAGCGTTTGGAAGTGCAGCCGGATGCCGTGGTCTGCGTGAAGTGCGCCAGTTGAGAAATCCGCTCAATCCCCCTTCATCCATTCGAAGATCTCGTAGTGTTCTCCGTCCATGCCCAATTGCTGATAGACTTGCTTGGCACGCACATTGGTCCGGTCCACGTAGAGTCTTAGTCCGCAGATTTGAGCATCATTCTCCGCCATCGTCTTGATGTGCTGGAATAGCTGCTTAAAAACGCCTTTGCCACGGGCCTCGGGGATCACATAGACACTCTGTATCCACCAGATATTACCGTTCCGCCAATCGCTCCATTCATAGGTTATCAACAGGGAGGCAACGACCTGGCCACTCTCTTCCGCGACAAAGTAGTGCCCGCGTTGCGGGTGCTCAAAGACACCTAATACGCCGGAGGAGCATTTCATCGGGTTCAACCGCAGTTCCTCGGTTTCCCAAGCCATGGCAAGCTGGAACTCGGTGATGATCCCGGCTTCTGAGGGAGTGGCTTCGCGGCAATGCAGTGTCGGATTCACGAGGTTAGCATAGCGTGGTTGAGCCGCTTGTCGAAGCGGATATGTAAGCCTCTTTGCGCTTGGCAACATGCATTGGCTGGCGAACGATGTCGTGATACTTTTACAACATGAAGCCGTTCCCTCAGCATATTACTGCACGACTGTTTACCTCACTCATTCTTGCGGTCCTGCTGGTCAATGTCCCGCTCGTCAAGGCGGCTGATGACGCGCGGGTGAAGGTCGAGCTGCAAACGCGCAAGACGTGGGAGTTCAAGGCTGATGGGGTTACATTTAACAATGAGTTTTCCGGGGCCAGGGTCAGTGATTGCACCCGCTTGGGTAAGGATGAGTATCGCATCCTTATCAAGCCGGAGAATTCTCCAGTGAATAACAGCGCTTGGTTTGCTTTTCCGGGGCAGTCAAAGAAAAAACGACAGGTCACCGTCAGGGTCATTTACGAGGGCGGCACCCAGCGTTATCTGCCCAAGACCAGTCATGATGGATACAACTGGGAGGTCTTGGCGACGAACCTCTGGGAGATATCACCCAAACGAACGGAATTGACCCTCAAGCTTGAAGTGGATGAGCAACCGATCTGGGTATCGGCCCAAGAGATCATCACGCCAGAGTACATGCACGGATGGTATGAGAAGGTGAACACGCAGCCCTACATCATCCAAAGTACCATCGGGAAATCTATCGGTGGTCGTGATCTGGAAAGTATCGAGATCAATGATGGGGCACCGCCGAACTACGTGTTCATCATCGGGCGGCAGCATCCGCCTGAAGTGACTGGCAGCCTGGGGTTGATGAAGTTCTTCGAGACACTCACTGTGGATACACCGCTGGCCGAGGCTTTCCGCGAGCGCTTCCGGGTCTTCGTCGTGCCCATGATGAATCCCGATGG
>CAZRGY010000809.1:0-1788 GCA_964599715.1 uncultured Verrucomicrobiota bacterium
GAGTCAGATTGTCGGCACCAGCGGAATCAGAGACTTGGCCCGGTTATCGAACCCGGGCTTCTCTTTTTACGGCGCCCATGTAAGCACTTTGTAAGCGCCCGCAGACCATGTAGGTCACTCTCGATCAACGAGCATGCAGCAACGCCCGCTGACACGTCCCGTCTTCTTCATCAGCTGCTCACCCCTTGTGCGCATGGGCTGCATGAGCGTCTTGAGGTCTCCGGGGACGGCGTGGTGAAATTCTCGCGGCTCATTGGGGCTGGCCTCGCGTCATATATGCTTGCTGTTCACGATCTAGGAGGCGGTACCTTGCGCTACCGTCTGTCCCTTACGGACCGAGGGGCACAGCTCATTCACGCCTGGAAGTCTGGTGACCGAGCGGCACTCGCAAAGGCACAGGGTGGCGACTGACGAAAGCTTCGGGCGTCGCTGAGCTTGATATTGAACGACCAGCTTTACGCAAGCTCCGATGCCCGCTTCGGGTCGAATCGGGACAACCAGAGCCGCCAGACACCGCCGGTCGGACGAACTTGAGGCGAACGACAGATCTCGGGGCAGCCTAAACGAGAAGTCTCGGCCAAGTGCAGACGGCCATGTGTTTGGTCCGATCATCAATCTGAGACAGTGATCTGAGCGATCGCCCCTTTCTTGGAGGTGCCATGCGCATCCCACCCGAAGCTGTTCTGACTCTACTGCATACCTGCACCTTCGGCACGCTGGCCACGCACTCGGTGCAGGTTCCCGGATTCCCATACGCTACCGTGTTGCCTTACGTACTCGACTCGCAGCACCGGCCGCTTCTGTGCATCAGTGCGCTGGCCGAGCACACGAAAAACGTTCTGGCCGACCCACGAGTAAGCCTGTCGGTGGTGCAGCCGGGGGCGGAGGATGTGCAGGATGTTGCCCGGCTGACCCTCGTGGCGACGATCGAACGTATCGAGCCGGATCCGGCGCTGCTTGCCCGTTATCTGCGCTACCAGCCCAAGACCGCGGAACTGCTGGCTCTGGATTTCATGTTCTTCCGATTGCAACCGCTGCGGGTACGTTACATCGGCGGGGTGGGACGCATGGGCTGGCTCAGCGATCGGGAATGGGCTGAGCTGCCGGCCTTGCCGGGCGATGTCGAAGAGAATTTTCTGCGGGAAACCAGCGCAGTCATCGGTGGCCGGGTCCGGATTTTGAGTGCGGACTGCTTCGGTATCGATTACGAAATCCGAGGACAACGACACCGGCAGTGCTTTCCGGATGCGCCGCTCACCGTGCAACGTTTTGCCGTGGCCGCCCCGCGCATCGTTGCGGAATTGAGTTGATCCGCGCGGCCGGCGGGTTCGCGTGCTGCGTCACGTTTTGATACGACGGAAATCAGATCGTGCGTTCTTCCCGCTCCCCTGGACGGCCGCTGAAGCGCACCCACGCATCCAGCGTCTGATCGAGATGCCGATCATCGGTGGCTCTATGGGGGGGGTGAGTGACACCGCTGGACGCCAATCTGCTGGGTCTAGATCCGGTGCGCCTCCCGCAGGACGGGCGTGTGCCGATCTTTCGGGCCGCGACGATTTCATGGTGCGTCAATCAGGCCGCCGGCGCCTTTCACGAGTGGGCCGGAGCGCGGGGGCGGCGAGATCCACCGCCCCCCGGTTGGGTTAATCTGTTATCCGGCCCCGTTCCCTGCATGCGACCGCTTTGGCTGCTGGATGCGCGCGGAGGCATGCGATGGTCATCAGCGAGTAACCGGTAGCAGCGAGTTGTTCCGAAGCGACGCGCTGCAATTGCTGCACTACGGGTTTC
>CAZRGY010000810.1:0-1788 GCA_964599715.1 uncultured Verrucomicrobiota bacterium
CGCAAAACAGCACCTAGCAACCGGCCATCTGCCATTACTTTGCGCCCCTAGAGGACTCATTCGAGAGCACTTACGGGGAACTCACGGCTTGCCAATGCCATTTCAACCGTTGCCGCGAACCCTTGTCGAGTTTGAATTGCTCCCCGATCCGTTCGCCCTCAACCCAAAAAATACGCCCATCGGACGTCTCAGCGACTACCAATTGGCGTCGCCGCTCCATCGGCACCTTCCGGTTCACAAACCAATCCTGTAACTTTACCAGCCCTGACATCCCAAGCGGCTGAAAGCGATCTCCGGCCCGCCAGTGGCGCAGCCTGATACTAAAGCCAACCTTTTCTGCATCAAACACTTCCACTCCCTTTTGATGTTTCGGCTTAGTAAACCTCCGCGGTGTCTCACTACGTTCCCAACCGATTGCCAATGAACCAAATACAATCTCAGAGCGAGGCCCGATTAGCTCGATTTGCGTAGTGTCCTCACAAAATGCGGACTCAAGCGGCCCACGCTTCTCCAACAATCCACTTGGGGTTCGGCGCAAAAAAGTCACAGGATTTACTTGAATCCAAGTCCCCGCCTTAGCCCGTAGCTCCTCGATCAGGTCAAAAGATTCCGGCACGGCAAACTCCCAAAGCTGCTGCTGTATCACTTGCCGTTGCACTGCCAGAGGCAATTTCGCGAAGGCCTTCCGCTTGGGTGCCATCAACCAACGGGCAGCTTCTTGCGCGACCCAATTCGCTTCAGCGCCAATCACCTCCATGGTCCGCCGGATGGCCGGCAAGGCAGCTTGCCCGAACAAGCTCTCAATCTGAGGAACCAGCTTACGTCTCACCCGGTTACGGATGATATCGGTATCGCGGTTGGTCGCATCTTCGCGATACGGCACCTTGTGTCGGCGCGCATGATCCAGCAAAACTTTCTTCTCTACGTCCAAGAGCGGACGGATCAACTTCAGTTTCTTGCTCTGTGGAAATCCACCACTCCAATCCATTCCCGCCAGACCATCCCCACCGCTGCCGCGAAAGAGACGGATAAAGAAAAGCTCCACCTGATCATCCGCATGATGCGCCAAAGCGATCTGTTCACAACCCCTCGCCTTGGCGGTCTTGGCCAAAAACTTTAAGCGCAATTCCCGCGCTGCCATCTCCGTGGAAATTTTCTTCTCTTTAACCCAAGCCCTGACATCACCTCGGCCATTCACGAACTGCAAGTCATACTGAGAGCAATACTCCTGCACCAATTTCTCATCCAAATCGCTCGCCCGTCCGCGCAATTGATGATTGAAGTGTGCCACGACCACCTTGATCCCCATGCCCATGGAAACCTGCCGCAACAGGTCCAGCAAGACCATGGAATCTGCCCCTCCCGAAACCGCCACCAGCACGCTCTCGCCTTTCGCGATCAAGTCATGCGCTTGCAGATTTGCCTGCACTTTGGAAACGAGTGTATCCACGGGACGCCAGTTAGCCGGTAATCCTCCTAAGTGTCAAAATGTTGCTCAGACACGATTCCTCGTGTTTTTGAAGCATGCGAACCCGGCAGCCTAAGCCAACATCTTGTGCAGGACCTCGCCCTCCACATCAGTCAGCCGGAAATCCCGCCCTTGGAACTTGAACGTCAGTTTCGTGTGCTCAAGTCCTAGGAGATGTAGGATGGTGGCGTGCAGGTCATGCACGTGCGCCCGATCCTCCACGGGGTTGAAGCCCAGTTCATCCGTCTGCCCCAGCAAATGCCCCTTCTTCACGCCGCCACCCGCGAACCACATCGAGAAGGCATCGATATGATGATTAC
>CAZRGY010000811.1:0-1773 GCA_964599715.1 uncultured Verrucomicrobiota bacterium
TACCTAACCTGGAGCCAGCATGCTTTGGAAACGCAAAACGGATGAGGAGTTCGTGGAGATACTGCGGAAAGTCTTTTTTGGATGGAGCAAGCCTTGGGCGGCTGTTCATGCTTTTGTATCTTCAGTGACGGCGATGCTGTCGTTTATTCTGCTCCAGAAAATGGAGGCTGTAGACTTTCTTTTTGGCGAAGATTTTGCCCTCGGATTTGGTTTGGGTGCCATTGCTTGATTAGCCTTTTTCGCTATTGTTTCCAATGCCTTCATGGCGCTTATCATTTTTTTCAAGCCGAGATGTATCAGTCTCTTGATTGAGTATCATGACCGTTTGCAAGCGTTGGAAAAGCAGTCTGCCTCGGCCGGTGATTTATCCAATACTGATTAAACTACAGTCTCCCGTTTCACCAATTCCCAATACGCAGTCCGCAATCTTTCAAATATGGGCGATGAGCGGTTGATGGTGTTCCGATCAATCTCTGTCACTTCCACGATGCCGAGTGAACTCAACGTAGCGAAGACTCCTTGCGATTGCTGCAGATCTTGCACGGTGATCGGCCGTTCCGTCGCATTGATTCCCAAGCCCTGACACAATTCAAAGATCACGGAACGTGTCACCCCTTCCAGCGCGCCGGTGTTGAGCGGCGGAGTGAAGATGCCCAGACCATCGGTCCAGAAGATATTCGCGCTGGAGGTTTCTACTACGGAGTTCTCGCTGGAGAGGAGCAGGGCATCATCTGCCTTCAATGCCTCGGCTTCCGCTTTCGCGAGGACTTGCAGCAGGCGGTTCGCATGCTTCGAGCGGTTCAAGGGGCTGTCCGCCTGGATTCGTAGCGAGCTGGTTGCCAGTTTCCAGGTCGGAGGATTCTGCGGGTCGATGACCTTCGCCTCATGCGTGCTCATGATGAGCGCTGGGGTATCCGCGCATTTCGGCGAATAGCCCCGTGTGCCGACCCCGCGAGAGAGATGCAGGCGCAGGAGGCAATCGAGCGTCTCGTTCCGGGTGAGGAGTTCTTGCGCGCGCGCCAGCAATTCTTCCTCTTCAAACGGGATGGTGATCTTTAAGAAATCCGCCCCTTTCTCCAAGCGCGACCAGTGCTTGCGCCAGCGGAACACTTTGCCGTTTTGCACGAGCATCGTCTCGAAGAGCGCGTCGCCATAGAGGAAACTGCGGTCGAAGACGGAGATCTTAGCCTCCGCTTCAGGCACAAACTCGCCGTTGAGAAATACCATCATGAGGAGGTGGAATCGGCCGGACGATACTCCGGCTGTGGTTGAAGTTGCAGGGCGGCGAGAAAGCCACGCGCTTTGGCCAGTGTCTCATCATACTCTGCCGCTGAGGAGGAATCGGCGACGATGCCGGCACCGACATGAAAGTGGACTTTGTCCTCAAGACAAACGGCGGTGCGGATGGTGATGTTCAACTGGCTCTCTCGATTGAACCCGAGGTAGCCGATACAGCCTGTGTAGGGGCCGCGGGCGACGTGCTCCAGTTCATCAATAATCTCCATCGCGCGGATCTTCGGTGCACCCGTGATGCTGCCGCCGGGGAAACAGGAGGCGAAGGCAGCGAAGTGCGTGACGTCCTTGCGCAGCCGTCCTTCCACGGTGGAGACAAGGTGTTGCACCTGCGCGTAGCGTTCCAGCCGCACCAGCTCGGGCACTTGCACCGAGCCGTATTCGCAGACACGGCCAAGGTCGTTGCGCAGGAGGTCGGTGATCATCACCAGTTCCGCCATCTCTTTGGGGCTGGTCTGGAGTTCGTAAGTGAGCTGGGCA
>CAZRGY010000812.1:0-1768 GCA_964599715.1 uncultured Verrucomicrobiota bacterium
GTTCGAACTGGTGGACCTTCCGTTGCTCCGCAAGATCGCATCGACCAAGAAACCGATCATCGCCTCCACCGGCATGGCCACGCAGGAAGAGATCGCAGAGGCCGTGAAGACTTTGCGGGAAGGCGGTTGCACGCAACTGGCGCTACTGAAGTGCACGAGTGCCTACCCCGCCCTGCCGGAAGAGATGAACCTGCGGACCATCCCGGACATCAGCGCGCGCTTCAGCGTTCCAGCCGGTTTATCCGACCATACGATGGGACACACCGTGCCCGTAGCTGCCGTAGCTCTCGGCGCATGCATCGTGGAGAAACATTTCACCCTGGACCGCAAGGTGCCAGGACCGGACTCAACATTTTCTCTCGAACCGCAGGAGTTTAAGGCGATGGTCGAGGCCATCCGCGTTACGGAAAAGGCGCTGGGCAAGGTGAACTACGAAGTCAGCGCGAATGAAAGCAAGAGCCGGCAGTTCCGCCGCTCGCTGTTCGTGGTGGCCGATGTGAAGGCAGGCGAACCATTCACGGCTAAAAACGTACGGTCTATCCGCCCCGGTCACGGGTTGCATACCCGGCACTTGGGAGAAATCATTGGCAAACCTGCAGCCAAGGATATCGCTGCGGGAACACCGCTAGATTGGCCCATGGTTCAACAATAGAAGAGGTAACTAAAGCATTGTCGCCCGGGAAGTCGCGGCAAATAATCAATCTCATGCGAACAGTAAAAATTGGCGATCGTCTGGTGGGTGAAGGTCATCCGGTGTTCATCTCTTTTGAGGCCGGGGCAACCCATAGCGGACTGGACAGCGCAAAGGCCCTTTGCAAGGCCGCAAAAGAAGGCGGCGCCGATGCCGTGAAGTTCCAGACCGTCCGCGCCAAGGATCTCTTGGTGACCAAGGAGACTCTGATCGAGTTCGAGAACGCGCAAGGCAAACAGAGCGAGCGAGTATATGACGCATTAGAGCGCCGCGAACTCTCGTTCGACGACTGGCGCCGCCTTAAGGAATACTGCGATGAACTCGGCTTGTTGTTCGTCTCCACGCCGAGCGGTCCTGAGACAGTGGACCTGCTCGCAGAGATCGGCGCGCATGCGATCAAGGTTTCCAAATCGGACATCAATCACCGCCAGCTCATCGAGCACATGGCCAGCAAGAAGCTGCCCATCATTCTGGACGGACGCGAACGGTTTGAGGACGTGGAGCAAGCAGCGCGCATCTGCGAAGCCAAGGGGATGTATGACATCGTCATCATGCACTGCCCTTCTGGCTATCCCGCCGCGCACGCCGGCATCCATCTGAAGGCCATCCGCCATATCAAGGACATCTTCGGTTATCCGGTCGGCTATTCGGATCACTCCGTGGGCACGGCCATGAACTATGCGGCCATCGCCTTGGGAGCGGATTTCATCGAAAAGACCATCACGCTGGACCGCAACACGAATGCCGTGGAGCATTATATGTCGCTGGAGCCGCATGAACTGGCGGATTTCGTGAAGCAGGTTCGCGCCGTGGAAGCAGCCATCGGCGATCCGCGCATCATCTTCAATTCCCGCGTGAAAGCGGAGCATCGTCGCAGCGTCATCTTGCGCCGTGCCGTGAAGGCCGGACAGGCCATCACCTTGGAAGACCTGGATTATCGCCGCCCCGGCACGCATATCCCGGCGGACCGTTACGAGGAAGTTGTCGGCCACAAGGCGAAGCGCGATCTGGCCATCGGTGAGTTCCCGCAGTTCGGGGACATCGAGTAGCATGACCAACCCCGCTGACATATTGCGC
>CAZRGY010000813.1:0-321 GCA_964599715.1 uncultured Verrucomicrobiota bacterium
GAAGCTCTACATCGCCGTCAACAAGCCCCGCGGCTACATCTGCACCAAGCTCGACCCCGAGCGGCGCAAGTGCATCGGCGAGCTTTTGCCCAAGGAATGGAGCATCCTGAATACCGTCGGCCGCCTCGATCGCGAGAGCGAGGGCCTGATCTTCATGACGAATGACGGGGATTTCAGCCTGCACCTGACCCACCCCCGTTTCCGCATCCTGAAGCGGTATTGGGCCGCAGTACCCGGCAAGTTGGACCCTAAGAAGATTGAACCCTTCATGAAAGGGGTGCAACATGAGGGGGAACGTTTGCGTGCCGAGTCAGTCCGCAT
>CAZRGY010000813.1:331-1765 GCA_964599715.1 uncultured Verrucomicrobiota bacterium
AAACGACGGTGGAACTGGATTTGCGTGAAGGCAAGAACCGCGAAGTGCGTCGGATGTTCGAGACAATTAATCTGGAAGTGCTGCGTTTGCGCCGGGTGCAGATCGGGAAAATCAGGCTGGGCGACCTGCCAGAAGGCAAATGGCGGACATTGACAGAACCGGAGATAAAATCTCTACTTTCACCTTCATGAAGATGCCGCAGAAATTGGCGACTTTGATGTTGTGCCTGGCTACCAGCCTGGTCACAGCCGAGGAAACCGCCACGGTCAAGGCCAGCCGCGTCAACGTGCGCGGTCAGGCAACGTTGAACAGCGAGGTCGTCACCCAGCTCCGCGAGGGCGAGTCCATCAAGGTGCTGGAACACATCACGCTGGAGAAGCCCGGCCCGGGTGAACCCGCCGAGTGGGCGAAGATTTCCCTGCCGGCCAATACCCCTGTCTGGGTCAGCGCCATGTTCATCAAGGATGGCGAAGTGGACGGCACCCGCCTGAACATCCGCTCCGGTCCTGGAGAGAATTACAGTGTCCTCGGTCGCCTCGAAAAAGGTGACAAGGTGCAGGTCATCCGCACGGTGGATGACTGGATGGAGATCATCGCCCCTACCGGGACCTACGCTTTCGTGGCCGTGGAGTTGCTCGATATCAAGGGCACACCCGATATGGCCAAGGCCGAGACGAAGTCCGCCGAGCCCGTCACGGCTCCCTCGACTCCGCCCAAGATGACCAAGACGGAATCCGTCGAGCCGCTGCCCACTGTGACGGTGGAAAGCGCGGTGAAGCCGGTGACCCGTCCGGTGGCTGTCGCGGAAGCGACCCCGGCCAAAGTGATGAACGATCCTTCGCCCTTGCCGCCGCCGCAGCCTGAAGTGGTCGCGCCGCCGGCACCCGCTCCGGTTGCTCCCAAGCTGGACCCGGTCACCATTCCGGTGCCCGCCATGACTACTGGTGAGACGCCGATCATCGAGCAGGCTCCGCCGCTGGTACGCGTCATCTCCCGTGAAGGTGTCGTCCGACGCGCCATCAGCGTGCAGGCTCCTTCGGCCTTCCGCCTGGCTGACCCCGAGCGCCCCACGACGACCATCAATTACCTCTACCCCGGCGATACTGGCTTGGAACTGAAATGGTTCTTGGGCCGCAAGATCCGCGTTTCCGGCACGGAATCGCTGGACCCACGCTGGCCGAACATGCCGCTCATCGAAATCAAAACGCTCGAGCCGCTGGACGAATAGGCCATGGATAACCTGATCGACGGGCGGGCGATCGCCGAACAGATTCACACGGAGACGGCGGAGAAAGTCGCCGCTCTGAAAGCGCGCGGCATCCAAGCCGGACTGGTCTTCGTCCGCGTCGGAGAAGACCCCGCTTCCAAGGTTTACGTGGGCATGAAGGAGCGCACCAGCCAACGGCTGGGCATCAATTCCCAGACCATCGTCCT
>CAZRGY010000814.1:0-1762 GCA_964599715.1 uncultured Verrucomicrobiota bacterium
GGAAGAAATTTCCAGCATCACGGACGCCTCACCATCGATCTGTTGAAGAAGCTCCTCCCTTCGAGCAATTTCCAGTATTTTCTTTGTGGCAATGGCGCATTCATGCAAAGCCTGACTGAAGGTCTCGAAGCGTGGGGGGTGCCTGAATCAGCCATCCATTTCGAAGCGTTCGGCCCTGCTTCCGTCAAGAAAAAGGCCGCTCCGGCACCGACCACGATGGTGCTGACCGGTCCGCAACCCCAGATCACCTTTGCCAAGTCCGGCAAGGTATTCGCCTGGGAACCTGCGTTGCTTAATCTGCTGGATTTCGCCCGTGAGAAAGGCATCCGCCTGGACTCGGGTTGTTGTGCCGGCAGTTGTGGCAGTTGTCTCGTGGCCATCCAGTCCGGTAATGTGGAATATCTGAAGGCACCTGATTCATCTGTGGAGCAGGGCAGTTGCCTGACCTGCATCTGCCAACCCAAGGGTGACTTGGTGATTGACGCCTGATGTTACAAACCTCTCATTTCGTTGTCGACCGGCCCAAGCGCTGGGACGCCGCATTCGATCCCAATCTCTCCGATGGAGATGTGGAGCGGTTGCTCAGTCTGCCGCCGTTCTGCCACATGGACCCGGAAGCGTTTCCCCGGCGTATGCCGTTGAAGCAGATATTGAAAAATGACTGTCGCATCCTGCGTTACTCGCGGGGCGAACTGGTGGTGCGTGAAGGAGATTACGGAACCTCGGCTTTTTTGGTCCTGAACCGTTCGGTGAAAGTGGTCATCTCGCCGAACTTGCCGGCGGAGATACTCGGTCGCCGCACGCACGAGCGGAAAAACTGGTGGGAGGCACTTTCCCAGCTCTGGCAAAATCCCAAAGATTCGGAAGTGCGCCGCAAGGCCCAGCTGGCTGGTGATCGCCGCGTCGGGGCAAAAGCGGGCAAGGATGGCAAGCAAGTCCGCATCTTTCTGCAGGATGTGCCGAATATTTTGGACGAGCATCGGTCGGCGACCTTGGTCGCGGGCGATATCTTCGGTGAGATCGCCGCCCTTAGCCGTATGCCGCGCACCAGCACGGTGTTCGCGGAGTTTGATAGTACCGAACTGCTGGAGATCCGGTGGCAAGGTATCCGCGATCTGATGCGTTTCGATAACGCCCTGCGGGAACACATTGAGCGAATCTATCGCGAGCGTACCCTGGCAACGCATCTGCGGGAAATGCCCATCTTTCATCACTTGAATGATGAGCAATTGCAAAAAGTCATCGACCAGACCCAGTTTGCCACCTACGGCGATTATGAATGGAGCGGTGATTACAAACGCATGGCGCAATCCGGTGCACTATCGCCAGAGAAAGAGCCGATTGTGGCCCAAGAAGGGGATTACCCCAATGGTGTCGTTCTCGTGCGGGCCGGGTTTGCTCGTTTAAGCCAAAAATATGGCAATGGTCATCGCACGGTAAATTATCTGGGAGCCGGGCGGGATTATGGTTTGCGGGAGATCGCGCACAACTGGCGCAACAAGGACCGCACGGTCACCTTGCAGCATTCTTTGCGGGTTATCGGATACACTCACTTGCTCATCGTCCCGACGATCGTGATGGAGCAGGTGGTCTTACCGAGTGTGCCAGCCAGCGAGATTCCACCTGACTTCCATCCGGATGAGTTGGCCGGGCGCAGTGAAGGAATGCCGCAATCTGATGCCGGTGCCAAACTGGGTGCGGAGCTGATGGAGTTTCTTACGGAGAACCGTTACTTCAACGGCACGGCCACCATGGTCATCGA
>CAZRGY010000815.1:0-1756 GCA_964599715.1 uncultured Verrucomicrobiota bacterium
CATAGAAAGCGCTTCGGGTTCACCCTGAATGCATGTCCCAGATTATTCTTCACCAGCACATACTCGCCGTCATCAATTACGCACTGATAAAGGTCTTCACCTCTTGTAACCAAGGAAACATACGAATCTATGTCTTCAGGGTGCATGAGTCCTGAGGGAACATAATAGCTTAAAATACCCCAGTTACCTACGAGAGGAGATGAGGGAACTTGACTAGGCCTAGGATAAGCCCGATCACGGGGTTCTTGAGTAACTGAGTAAAGCATAGTAATGCATTCTATTGCTCTGCACCCACGCGCTTACTGAAGCGAATGATTCATTCCTCTTTGGCGGCGATGGGTTTTATACCTTGTTCACATTCGAACGATAGATTTCTCGTAGAGTTGCGGTCAAACCCAAACGCCGCCCAAGGATTACGGCTCTTCTGAAAAAGCGTGCAGCCCCGCCCGGTTTCTGTCTAATGGAGGGCATGGATTCTTTGTTGAAACTGTTGCATGACAACGCGGCGCTGAAACCGGCGCAGTTGTCGGCCATGCTGAACCAGCCGGAAGCGGACATCGTGGCCAAGATCAAGGCCTACGAACAGGATGAGGTCATCCTGGGCTACCGCACCATCCTCAATGAGGAGAAGCTGGGCGTGAACATCGTGCGCGCGGTGATCGAAGTGAAGATCACACCGGAGCGCGAAGGCGGCTTCGACCGTATTGCCCTGCGCATCGCCAAGTATGACGAGGTGCGCTCGTGCTACCTGATGTCCGGCGGCTACGATCTGCTCGTGGTGATCGAAGGGGATGACCTGCGCGCCGTGGCGAGCTTCGTCTCCGAGAAGCTGGCGACCATCCAGGGCGTGCTCTCCACCGCCACACACTTCATGCTCAAGCCCTACAAGGAACAGGGCGTGCTCATGCACAAAGAGCGCAACGAGGAACGCCTCGCGGTCTCTCCTTAACACCCGTTCAGATTTTCATCCAGGCCGCAACCGATGGGTTGCGGCCTGTTCTGCTTAAGTGCCCGTCAGGCACTTCGGCGAATCACTCCACCAGCAAGGACTTAAGAGGGATAACGGCCAGTTCCGCGCTGTTGTTGTTCGCCAGTTCACGTCCCTTGCCAACCCGCCCTACGCCACCGCCGTTATTCGAATAGCCAACGTAAAGGTAGCCCTCATGTTCGATGGCATACGGATAGGACAACGAGGCCTTCTCATGAGACTCACCCGGACCTTCCGGGAACGCCGCATGGCGGATGACAAAAATTCTGCTGAACACGGTTTCGCCCGAACGCGTGACGGCGATCGTGAGCGGCGAGCGACGATGGCCACTATCCGCCGTAGTCGTGCCGATGAAATAATGCTGTCCGTTACTCAATGTGCCGGTGTAAGGCTTGCTACCCGCCATCGGCAGATTTGTAGGTAACGAGGTCGTCCAGGTGCGGCCATAGTCTTCACTCGTCGCCACCAGCGCCTTGGCCTGCCCGCCATAGCGCGAGACATTGGTGATGCGGCGACCCTCGATGAAGACGGTGGATTCGCCCCACATGTTGATACCGACCGGTGCGGGGATGATGACCAGATCCCAATGCAGAAAATCATCCCCATGACTGATGGCCACGGCGGCAGGATTCTTGTTCGTGTGATTGTACTCGCCCGCACTGATGCCAGACATGATCCAGTTCCCATCCGCCATCTTCAACGGCTCCTGCATGGGCCAAAAACCACCTTGGATGATGACGCCTTTGGCCTGCCATTGTTGCGTCTGCT
>CAZRGY010000816.1:0-1754 GCA_964599715.1 uncultured Verrucomicrobiota bacterium
GATCCCGCAATCGCGCGATCAGCTCGTGCTCAATGTCATAGATGGGCAACGCACTCGCCATGAGGGCGCATACGTTAACGGGTTACGGACAGGATGCCAGCTTCTGAATCAGGGAGTCCGCTGCAATGGCTTACCCGGCACCGGACGTTGAGATGGCGGCGGTGTTTGGGGCTGTGGCTGCGGCTGCGGGCGAGATCCGAAATTCTTATACTGCAGATCACTACTGTCCCGTTAAGATTTCCCTAACAACGGTTGCAGCCCGATAAAACCTGCGTATTTTCGCTGTCCGGTCATTTTTCGATTTCAATTCCGAAACGGCTTCCCAAGGGTGTTTCACCGCCGACCGGCGGTTTTCCACCTTATGAACGAAGGTCGCACCGTCTTCGCCCAACTGCTCGACTGCCTGCCCAAATACGAGTTCGACAAATGTGTCGCCCGTTACCGGGGCAACTTCCGCACCCGCAAGCTGCCCGCTTACGAACATTTCCTGGTGCTGGCGTTCGCCCAACTGACCGGGCGCGAAAGTTTGCGCGACATCGAAACCTGCCTGGCGTCCTTTGGCCCGCGACTCTACCACGCCGGCCTCCGTCAGCCCACGGCCCGCAACACCCTGGCCGTGGCCAATGAAAAACGGGACTGGCGCATCTTTGCCGATTTCGCCCACGTCCTCATCCGGCAGGCCACCGCGCTCTACGCCAAGGAACCCTTCCGCTTTGAACTCCAAGCCGCCGCCTATGCGCTGGACTCAACCACCATTGACCTGTGCCTCTCGCTCTTTCCCTGGGCCAAGTTCCGCCGTCACAAGGCCGCCATCAAGCTCCACACCCTGCTGGCCCTCCAGGGCAACTTTCCCACCGTCATCATTGTCTCCACCGGCAAGGTTCACGACGTGAATATCCTCGACCAACTGGTCTGGGAGGCCGGTTCGTTCTACATCATGGATCGCGGCTATCTCGACTTCGCCCGCTGGTACCGGCTGCATCAATGCGGGGCTTTCTTCGTCACCCGCGCCAAACAAAACTTCCGGTGCGCCCGCCGCTACTCCCGGGCCGTGGATAAAACCACCGGTCTGCGCTTCGACCAGACCGTGACCCTGACCGGCGTGGCGGCACAGGAGGATTATCCCGCTCCACTCCGCCGGATCGGCTATCGCGACCCGCAAACCAGCAAACCCTTGGTCTTCCTGACCAACAACTTCACCGTGCCAGCCCTGACCATCGCCCAGCTCTACCGGGGCCGCTGGCAGATCGAACTGTTCTTCAAATGGATCAAACAGCACCTGCGCATCAAAGCCTTCTATGGCACCAGCCCCAACGCGGTGCGCATCCAGATCTGGACCGCCATCGCCGTTTATCTGCTCGTCGCCCTCCTCAAGAAACGGCTGCGGCTGGAGGCCAGCCTCTACACCATTCTACAGATTTTGAGCCTCACCCTCTTCGAGAAAATGCCCATTTCACAGGCCTTGGCTCAACTCCCACCTCCGCCAACCTCAGCCGACCCACATAATCACCAATGTTTACCGGGCTTTTAAACGGGACAGTAGTGATCTGATAGCATTGAACTGCTTCCGGAAAACAAGGCTGCCGCAATCAATCTGGCGAATGTCGCAGGAGCCAGTGCCCTATCGCCTCAAGATGTGCAGGATATAGGACTGCAACCGGGACGTCTGCCACTTCAACTTGGAACGCCTTCGGACATTAGAATCGAATCATCACACGACCGTGCGACCAATGCGGTGAGTGTTGGATTTGACC
>CAZRGY010000817.1:0-1752 GCA_964599715.1 uncultured Verrucomicrobiota bacterium
CTTGTAGCCGCTCGCATAATGCGCCGTGCTGCCGGTGGGCGGCGGCAAGGGTTTGGAAAAGTCCTCCGCGTAGATGAGCTTGCCCGGCTTGGTCATCAGGGTAGTAGGTACATCCGCAGCGTTCAGCGCCAAAGCGGTGAACAGGACTGCCATCAGGGAGATTGTGCGCTTCATGAGAGAAAATTGCTCAAGACTCCAGCAAGCCGTGCACGATCTGCCCCGGCTGACCGGCCAGCAAAGATTCCTCACGGCCATTGCGTTTGTAGGTGAGCTTGTTGCCGTCGATGCCGAAGAGATGCAGCAACGTGGCGTGGTAATCGAAATGGTTCACGATATCCTTCACCGCCTTGTGGCCGAACTCATCCGTCTCGCCATAGGTGAGGCCGCGTTTGAAGCCACCACCCGCCACCCACATGCTGAAGCCATACGTGTTGTGATCCCGGCCCATCTTGTCCCGGCCCGTGTCATTCTGGATCACGGGCAGCCGGCCCATCTCGCCACCCCAATGCACTACGGTGCTGTCGAGCAGACCACGCATCTTCAGGTCTTTCACCAAGGCGGCAGCCGGCTGATCCACGTAAAGGCATGCTGCGGGCAAACCCTTGATGATGCCACCATGATGATCCCATGACTGGTTGCTGGTATAGAGCTGCACGAAACGCACACCCCGCTCCACCAACCGACGCGCGATAAGGCAGCGCGTGCCGAAATCTTTGGTGGCCGGATTGTCCACGCCATACATCGCCTTCGTGGCCGCGCTTTCACCACTGATATCCAACGCCTCTTTCGCCGCGAGCTGCATGCGTGCGGCGAGCTCATAGCTGGCGATCCGGGCTTCCAAGTCACTCTCCCCGGGATGCTGACGCAGGTGTTCCTGATTCAACGCTCCGAGCATCTCCAGATAGTTCTCCTGTGCGCCCCCCTTCAGGTACGCCGGTGCATCCAGATTCAAGATGCGTGGTTCACGTGGACGCACCGCGGTGCCTTGATAGATTGAAGGCAGGAAACCATTCGCCCAATTTTGCACTCCCTCCACCGGCAATCCGCGCGGATCGGTAAGCGCGACAAATGCAGGCAGGTTCTGGCTCTCGGAGCCGAGCGCATAACCCAGCCAGCTACCCAAGACCGCGCGGCCCGCATTGATACGACCGGTCTGGAGGGCGAAGATCGACTGCCCATGGTTGTTCACTCCCGTGTGCATGGAGCGGATGAGCGTCACGTCATCCACGATCTCCGCGAAATGCGGCAGCAGCTCGCTCACATCCATGCCGCACTGTCCGTACTTCTTGAACTTCCACGGACACGCCATGACCTTCGGGCTGGCTTGGGCGGCATTGTCATACTTCACCTCACCGGGAAATTTCTGGCCGTCGAGCTTGTCGAGTTCCGGCTTGGGATCGAAGAGGTCGATCTGACTGGGCCCGCCCTGCATGAACATCGAGATCATCGCCTTGGCGCGCGGTGCGTAGTGCGGCTGCTTGGGCAGGAGGTCAAACGAGGTCGGCTCGAGGATCGGTTTGGCGGTCGCCCGGGCATCCTGCTGCCAAAGCCAGGGCAAGGCGACTGCCCCCAGACCGAATCCGGCTTGGGTCAGAAAATGGCGGCGGGTGTAACAAGGCTTCATAACTCAATCCACATACAAGAACCGGTTCGCGCTGATCAGGACCTGACAGAAGCTTTCCAAGGCAAGATGTTCCGCTGTCGGAGCCGCGGGCGCCGGTTTGCCTTTGGGCGCAGCCGGTGCGGGCGGCG
>CAZRGY010000818.1:0-1749 GCA_964599715.1 uncultured Verrucomicrobiota bacterium
ATGGCCGCATGGTCGTGCCGGACAAGACCAAATACTACGGCGTGGCCCGGCTCGGCATGCGCTTCGCGTTCTAATTGATTGTCTCATGGTAAAAACGCCGGCGGGGTTCTCCGCCGGCGTTCTCATGTCCAGGATTCATCCCCCAGAGCAACGAAAGCATTAGGGATTCACCCCATGGGAAATATTGTTGGAGGGCTTAGAGTCATTCCTCTGGCCAATGCCAGTGCAGCATTCACATGAACTATAAAGCTTACACCATCGCCCTGATCGCCATCGCCTCCCTTACCGGGGGCTGCAAGCAGGAACCCACCACCGCCCAGCAGATCGACAAAGTCGCGGCCAGCACCAAAGACGCCGCGCAAGATATGAAGGACTACACCTACGCGCAGAAAGCCGAATTCAGCGCCAAGATGAAACTTCAACTGGCCGAGATCAAAGGCGACCTGGATGCGCTCGAGGCCAAGATCGAGAAATCCAGTGAAGCCGTGAAGCTCGAAGCCAAACCGCAGATCAAAGCCTTGCGCGAACAGGAATCCCTGCTGAACAAACAGCTGGACGCGGTGGAAAACTCCACTGAATCCACCTGGGAAGAGGTGAAGAGAGGTTCCAAAAACGCTTACGATTCGTTCAAAGAAGGTCTCGAGGAATCCCGTCAATGGGTGAGCGACAAGATTGCGCCCTGACCAGTGAAAGTGTTTCAAAATGAATGCCCCTCTGACTTGGGGCAGCGAATTTTTCAACAAGAAGCTTACTATGCTATTAACTATCGCAGTCATCCTCGTCGTGCTCTGGCTCCTCGGTCTGGTGTCCAGCACCACCCTTGGCGGATTCATCCATGTGCTGCTCGTCATCGCGGTCATCATGATTCTGGTCAACTTCATCAATGGACGTAAGCGCATTTGAAAGCGGGGATACCAGCCATTAGCAGCTTCGTCATGAAGTGGTTGGTGGCATTATTAATAAAACTTTTATGAACAATAGAAACACAAGCAAGCACCACCAAATCATGGGGTTCGGACCAGCCTTAATCTGCGGCGCATTGATACTGACAGCAGGGTTGGCCGGGTGCGCCACGAACAAAGGCGTCAGCAGAACCATCTTGATTGACTCCCAGCCAACAGGCGTGCGAGTTGAGATGAACGGTGAAGATCTGGGCCGGACACCAACAAGCTACACGGTGCAGGCGAACCGCAAAGGTGATTTTTCCGGCGGTTGGGCGGAGTCTCCCTTAATTTTGTTCACCGCGTTTCCGACGGAAGAGGGCAATGGTCAGTATAAGCAGACGAAAGGATTCAGCCCGAGCGCTTTCATGGAAAAGGGCGACCGGGTCCCGGCGAAAATCTTTTTTGACATGAGCAATCCGTCGGGCCGCTGAAGGGCTGCATCAGGCAAAGAGAATCAGCATATGAATACAAAAACTATAGTCGCCATCATCCTGGTCACGCTCGGAATCGTAGTGCTCGCTTACTCGGGTATCACCTTCAAGACACCAGGAAAACCCATCGAATTTCTCGGCATGAGCATCAAGACCACGGAAAGCCATTTCGTGCCGCCCATCGTGGGAGCACTGGTGCTGGTGGGTGGAATCGTGCTGTTTGCGACCGGTTCCAAGAGGGCCTGAGCTGAGCATGGGCGGCCATGCGCTACGGATTGAAAAGCTATGAGCATAGAATTCGAAACCGAGCCGGATGGAACGGTCGCGGCACCCACGCCAGAATCGCTGGCCGCTGCCAGCCTGCGGCGACTGGA
>CAZRGY010000819.1:0-1747 GCA_964599715.1 uncultured Verrucomicrobiota bacterium
GCGCGTGTTCTTAAGCGCGAAGTGTGCCTCCAGTAAAGCGGAGCGCAACTTCGGCAGCTCGCGGTCATAGGTGACTTTGGAAATCTTGCGTCCGAGTTCAGCGGCTTCAAACATAGTGTCTCCTTCGTATTATCTCAGAGGGCGATGGCGGGTTGGATGAGCTGGCGGATGATATTCACAGCCTGGGTGGTGACTTCTTTTACGGCATTTTCACCCTGGACCTTGTGCAGCAAACCGGCCTTGGCGTAGTGCTCGATGAGCGGCTCGGTCTGGGCGTGAAAGGTTTTCAGGCGCAGACGTACCGTGGCGGGATTGTCATCCTCGCGCTGGATCAGCGGGCCGCCGCAAAGATCACAAATGCCTGCTTTCGTGGGCGGTTTGAACTGGAGATGATAAGGAGCCTGGCACTTTTGACAGATCCAGCGACCGGAGAGGCGTTGCACAATGGCCTCATCTGAGACGGCGATGTAGATGACGCCGGTAAGATGGCGACGAAAACGGTGCAGGATGTCCGCGAGGGCCATGGCCTGCGGCAGCGTGCGCGGGAAACCATCCAGTACGAAACCGGGAGCGGTATCAGGCCGGGCGAGACGTTCGCGCACCATGGCCTCGGTCACTTCATCGGGGACGAGTTCGCCGCGGTTCATGTAGCCTTTGGCGAGCCGGCCGAGGTCGGTGTCGTTCTTCAAATTCTCCCGGAAGAGGTCGCCGGTGGCGATGTGGGGCAATTTGAATTCCCGACTGAGCGATTCGGCCTGGGTGCCTTTGCCGGAGCCAGGACCGCCGAGCAGCACCAGATTCAACTGGCCGGTAACAGTGCTAGCCGGGGGCAGCAAGGCAGGTTCGTGTGTGCCTAGAAGCAAGGTGACTGGAGCATGGGGAACGAGTTCGCTGGGTTGGGGCCGCTTCAGTGATTTATCGATGGCGAACTGGACTTCATCCACGGTGCCACGGGCATCGATGATATGGAGGCGGCCAGAGCGGCGGTAGTAGTCCAGCACGGGGGTGCAGGACCGGCGGAAGGCTTGCAGGCGGCTGTGGACCAACTCGGGATGATCCTGGGGGATGGGGGCGAGTTCGCCATCGCACAAATCGCAACGGCCAGCACGGGCGGGCGGACGCAAGGTCGGGTTGTAAGGCTGGTGGCATTGCTGACAGACCAGCCGGCCGGTGAGGCGCTGGATGATGAACTCTTCCGGCAGGTCGAGCAGAATGGCGGCATCCAGACGTTGGTTGAGCGAGGCCAAGAGTTCGTCGAGGAAACGGGCCTGGCCTTCAGTCCGCGGAAAGCCATCAAAGAGCAGGTCGCGGCCGGATTCAGACTTGCGGATCTGCTCCTCAATCATGGCATCGACGACTTCATCGGGGACGAGTTCGCCATCGTCCATATACTTCCGGGCAAGCAGGCCGAGAGCGGACTGGCGGGTGACATGCTCGCGGAAGAGGTTGCCGGTGGAGAAATGCTGGAGATCCAGTGCCCCGGCGAGCGCGGTGCTCTGGGTACCTTTGCCGGCACCCGTGGGACCAAGGAGGGCGATGTTCATGGCATTGGGTAAGGTTGGATTTTGATTAGAACATAAGCTTTGAGCAATAAACTAGCTTCCCCGATTTTGGTCAAACCGGTGCGGCAATTGATCTTGGGCTGATACACAACGGTAATCTCATTGTGACTGATGGCGTCAGCCAATTCATGTGCGGGTATCAGCTCAGAATGATTAAACTGAACTGCGCTGTGAATTGCCGGTAC
>CAZRGY010000820.1:0-646 GCA_964599715.1 uncultured Verrucomicrobiota bacterium
CGTCCCTACCTTTCGCCTTCAGCTTTCTGCTTCCGTTGGTAGAAACATGAGGGCAGACAAACCGCCACATCCATGGCGATCTTGTCTGCCCCTATGAATAATACCGACGTCCTAGACACCAAACCCAACGTTTCCACCAAGCAATCGAAAAATGGCGCTCAGACGCCTCCGCCTTGCTCCAAGGGGTTGCTCAAAGTCGCCATCGATACCCATGCGGATTTCGACGTGTGGATGCCCATGTTCGACGGAACTCCACCCAAGCCAGCCAGCAAAGGTTCTCGCCACCAGCTCCTGAAGTTTTTGGAGCGTCAGCGCTCCCTCGGTTGGGACATCATCACCTGTTACGAGGCGGGCCCCTTCGGCTTCGTCCTCCACCGGGAACTGGTGGCCCGTGGCATCCGCAACCTGGTCATCCGACCCCGCAACTGGGATGACGCCCAACGCCGGGTCCGAACCGACCGCACCGATACCCATGGCATGCTCATCGCCCTGGACCGCTACACTCACGGCCAAGGCCGCGCCTTATGCGTCGTCCACGTGCCCACCGAAGAACAAGAGCAACGCCGCCAATTGGGTCGTTCGCGACGTGAACTCCTGCGGACAGGCCGCAGCATAGCCCAGAAGGGAAGGGGGTTCGCCCTGTTCC
>CAZRGY010000820.1:656-1746 GCA_964599715.1 uncultured Verrucomicrobiota bacterium
GCTATCGATTGACCGGGGCATGGTATTCGCCCCGTCGCTGGCCTGCCTGGCGTGCTCAATTGCCCCCCTACTTGGTGGAGCTTCTCCAGCCTTGGCAGAAGATTATCATGTTTATGGTGGAGGAAGCCAAAGCGCTGAGCGCGACAATGAAAGCCCAACCCGCCTTGGTCGATCAACCGCTGCCCGTTGGGGTGGGCCAGGAAAGCGCCGAGGACCTGGAGCGGGAGATCGGGGACTGGACTCGCTTCAAGAATCGCAGGACGACCGGCAGCTTTGTGGGACTGACTCCCGGGGAAGCCAGCAGTGGCCCTTCACGCCGCCTAGGGGGGATCACCAAATGCGGCAATGGGCGCCTGCGCTGGCTGCTCATCCAGATCGCCTGGCGTCTGGTCAAATTCCAACCGACCTATATCCGCACCCAGCGTTGGATCCAACGCTGCCACAACGCCACCCATACGCGGCGGCGGCGACAGTACATTGTGGCCTTGGCGCGGGAGTTCCTCATCGACTGGTGGCGCTTGCGCACCGGTCAAACCACCGCGGAGAAGCTGGGCTTGAAGATGATGTCCCCTAGTCCCACTCCCACCCTTTAGTCCGGTCACCACGTCGCTGGATCCCCTCGACCCCATGGCTGGACCCCTTTTGCGAAGTGTAGCCGCGCTCGTTTTCGTCCCTTGGTCGGGCAGGTTCTGCCCGAACCGTTTGGTAGATTGAGCCGGCTCACTTCGCTCTCCCGAAACGATTGAATAGGTTTTTATGTGCTTCGGAATACCTAACAGGGGCCGAACGCACGGATAGCAGGTTGAGCTTCTGGGAGGCATCCCGAAGTGAGGGAGCGAAGGCACTGAACGCAGAAAAGGTCCAAAGCCGAACCCCAGGAGGATGGCATGAACGATTAAAGGGCGAAGGTCACCCCGGGATGGCTACGGGGTGTGATGGCGTCAAGGTATTGCTCGCTTCGCTGCGCTCCACCTTGACCCCATCCCCCCCCTCCGCTTTGGCGGTCTGTGTTCGGCCCAGCCGAACCAGAAAAATGGCTTTTCCGGACCACGATCTTTTCGCCCAAACTCTTTCCTTGACCTCTATGCCC
>CAZRGY010000821.1:0-1743 GCA_964599715.1 uncultured Verrucomicrobiota bacterium
TGCTCGTGAAGAAAACGATGCGCGCGGCGAAGCGGCTGGGCGTGGGCTGTGTCACCGCTTCGGGCGGCGTGACGTGCAACTCCGCGCTGCGCCGGGAACTGGCGGCGGCCTGCGAACGGCACGGCTTGAAGCTGCGGTTGTGCGATCCGAAACTCAGCACCGACAACGCCGCGATGATCGCCGTGCTGGCCGAACGCAAATCGCTGGCGGGCGAAACGCCCACGGACCTCGACGAGGAAATCATCGCGGGCTGGGCGCTCCCATGAAGTCCCGGCTGCCCAATGACCGGAGCCTCATACGGACCGCCTTCGTGGTGATCATCCTCCTGTGGCTGGCCGCGTGGTGGTTGACCGGCGCGGAGCCTGCCGTGGAGCCACGCAGCAGTCCTCCTCGATTATCTGAAACCGCGCAGCGGCTCAACGACATGGGTCTCAACACCGGCAAGCAGACGCCGTGGGCCGCACCGCTTTATCGGCCGAATCCGATTTGGGAGTAAGTGGTAAGCTTCGTGGAAAAGCTGTGATGTCCCGAATGCTTCAGTTCGGAGCTTCAATTACCATCATTGCGTGGAACGGCCTTCAATTTTCAGCAATGTGTGGTTCACATCATACTGCAAAGGGCCGGCCCCATCCGAAAACGCTTCGCGAACCGCTTCCGCCTGGCTGGCGGCGGCCGGGCCGATATAGCCAAGCGCTTCCAACGCCGCAAACCGGGTGAGGTTGCCATGCTCACTGCGCAGGAAGGGCAACACTGCCGGGACCGTCTCGGCCGGTTCGCCGAATCTTCCAAGTGTTTGAATTGCGGATCGATGGTACATCGGGTTGGGGTCGGCGAGGACTGCCAGGAGAGCCTTGATCGACGGTTCATCTGAGTCTGGCAGCCAGAGCCCAAATGCACCCGCCAATTGTCGGCGGACTTGTTCGCTTTCGTTGGTGAAAGCATCGCGCAGGGCTGCTTTGGCTTCTTCCGTTCCTATCAAGTCCAGTGCCTGGCAGGCCAGTTCCAGTCGGTTTGTCTGGCCAAGCATTTTCCGCAGCTCCGGCACGGCGGCATTTGCGTTGGTGCCAAGGATCTGAAACCCCAGCAAGGCACGGTGGTTCAAGAAAACCGCAGGTTCGGTGGAAGCATTGAGCAGAGATTGCTTCTGAAGATACCTCACGAGCCAGGTTCGTAACTTAGTTTCCCGTGCGCGCAGCAGAGCCAGGAGGTGGGGAGTTGCCGGCTCTCCAATGGCACGAACGGCGGATTCGGCTTCGGTTCGCCACTGTGGATTGAGATGTATTTTGATCGTCTTGCCACCGTCCCTGACGATGAGCCGCGTTGATTCAATTTTAATGGTGAGATTGCTTGAGTTCCCAAAATCAATACTGGGCGACAGTTGCCCCAACCATTGGGCGAGTGGCTTTCCTTGATGAACTAGCTCTGTCCTGGGCAAGAGCAGGCCCTGTTGGATGGCTGCCCGTTCAGCAACTACAAAAGCTGCCACGAGCACTGCCACGACCACGATGCCGATGATGAGACGGCGGGTTAAAATTCCGGCCGGTGACTTTTCCCCTGCGGCTTCGTTCATGTTGCAGTTCGGATAAAATCCTTTCTCAAAACCTGCAAGGGTTAATTAACCCACAACCACCGGTAAGCTCGCCGCTGCCACCGCTTGGCCGTGACGCTTGTCCTTTTCGTCGGGAATGTGGAATTGCAACCGGCCGGCCAGCTCAGGGAATTCGATTTTCAAAACCTCACGCG
>CAZRGY010000822.1:0-1742 GCA_964599715.1 uncultured Verrucomicrobiota bacterium
TTACGGACTCTTCCTTCGCAGATAGTTCGATTTTTGCCTTTTCCGCAGCCCAAAGACACATTCTGATGAGCGACCTGTACTTGGCATTAGCACTAAAATCGTCAGGCAGTTCAAAGTTGGAAAGCAGCCACGGCTTAACGACGTTATCAAGAATGGCTCGGTCAAAATCGGTGCCGCCACACATAGCGACGCCGCCGTGAGCCAACAAACTGACGCGACCGCTAATACTTTCTGCAAGAGCAATATCCAATGTGCCGCCACCAAGGTCGAACACGAGGAATACACCATCGCCTTTTCGCTGCCGCATAACACTCATGACAGCGGCGACCGGCTCCTGCATTAAGGCAACACTCCCCAGACCAGCCATTTCGGCAGCAGCCAAGGTTGCGTCCTTTTGCATCTGATTAAAGGCCGCTGGAACAGTAATAACGGTCCCAGTTTCCCCGCTATTGCGAATTTCCTCGGGAAGGTAGCCAAAGCACAACTTCAGAATTTCAGCGGAACACTCCTCCGGCGTCATTGTGATGTTTACCGCCCCCAACTTCACTGGAGTGCTCGTTCCCATCATGCGCTTAAACTTGGTCGCGGCATTATCAGGATTCTTGGCCGCACTGTCGTATGCGCGCTTGCCTAAATACTTGTTGCCTCGTCGATCAATAAAGATAGCTGACGGCGTTACGTCGTTTTGATCGGGACTCTTGAACAAACGTACAGATTCCCCATCGTAGGAACAAATGGCACTGTTAGTCGTGCCAAGGTCAATCCCGATGTATTTCATGACTCCACCTTCCTGAGCATCACCGTGCCTTGTTTTTTTAGTCCTTCGGGACCCATGATGATGGGCTCCACCATCTGATCAACCAAAAGGTGGTCATCGGGACCAAAGTCGCCAATGTTTAAAGCCGATGCTGCCATGCCCGGGTCGAAAAGCTGGCCTTCAACGTTGACCAGTTTCAGGCCGCTCGCATCTAAGCTGTCCTCGACCTTCTTTTGGAAATAGCGAAGCTGGTTGACGTATCTGGCACCTTCTCCTGCATCCAACTTGTTAACTACACGCGCAAAGAGCTTAGAAAAACGCCAACTTTCAACGGCGACATCGATCAGTGATCGTTCCAGCTGTTCATTGTTCTGATTGTTATCAGTTGTCATTTATCCCCCTTGTGGGCTGCTTTTCCGCCCAAGCGGCCTCATTGCCCGATGCATCCACGAAATATCCGCCAAAGTACGACAGAATAGTGCAATTGAACCATGCTAACAACATAGGTTTGCTGAGACCTTGTGTCATTTCGATCGTCCGCGATGACGTCGTCGGCAACGGCGAAAAAATGCCTAAAGCTCTGCATGGCGCGAGCACAAGCCATCAAACACTGCTTCGAGCCCTGGATGCACGCCTCGCACTCCATTGACAACCTTTGATGCCCAATCGAAATACGCTTTTTTGCGCTCTGTCGGCCAGTCAGACGGAGGCGACGACAAGATGTCTCGCAGGTTGGAAATCTTGTCCGCGAGTTTTACCAGTTTGGCTTCACGGGAGATGTGAGGAGCGTGCTCAATCTGTTTTTGCTTGCGAGTAGCCTTGTCCAGACTTTTGTCATCTGTTACCTCCAGAACAATGGAGGTAATTTCTTCCCCAAAAGTCTGCTTCAATTCATCTGCCGTAGTTTGGGTGTCTTCTATCGTGTCGTGTAATACAGCTGCACAGAGGACAGTCGCATCCGTAACTCCGCCTTCATTCGCGAGTA
>CAZRGY010000823.1:0-1741 GCA_964599715.1 uncultured Verrucomicrobiota bacterium
TGAAGTGGTCATGGGCACATTGCCTGCGCCGGCAACAGAGGCGCCCGTCAAGCCCGGCGGATTGGGCGTCATGCTGGCGATGCTGGTCACCGTCTTTTACACCCTCGTGCTGGCGATATTTATTATGGGTGCTCTGCGCGTGGGTGTGCTGGAAGCACTGATTGTCTTCGCGGTGTTGGGAGCGGTGGCCTGGAGTTTCCGCCCGAGGAATTGGGCCGTCCAGTTCCGCGCTCTGTCTTGGCTGGCGTTCGCGGTCTCGCTCCCGGCAATCATTTTTAGCGTCTTCTTTATCATCCAGAGATTTCGGGAAACCGGCGGTTGGCATCCAAATTCTGCCGAGGCCGTTCTGGTGCCTTTGATCGGACTGGGAGCGGTGTTGTTGCCGTGGGCGCAGAGCAGATTGCGTCGGGCCAGTCGGGAAGCTGCGTCAGCCACCTCAACCGATGGGCAGAAGGGAGGTGCCAGATTGCTATGGGTAGTGGGTGCTTTGCTGATCGCGTTGATACTGGTGGGAGCAGTCGTTTTCATCACCAATGCGAATCGCGTGAAGCATGCTCAAGTAGTGGCAGCCCGGGAAGCGTTGGAGCGCAAGCAAGAGGAATCACGTCGCTGGGCCACCACGGTTCGTCAGCTCACCGGCCCGCCATACATCGCGCAACTGCCGTATGGGGGAAATGTCGAACTGCTCGCCGTCCGTCTGCATCCCGGCAATACCAATCAGGCATGGTGGCGGCCGGATGGTTCGCCCTCTCCTTACGGACCGGACATCACAATTGAGAGGGCAAGTGATCTAAGCAGGGGAGTGTTGGGATTGGTGAGGGTCAAATGGCCGCAACCGCCGGAAGGTAAGGAAGCCTATGGCGTCACGATGAATAGCGGACGTTTTGCGCTCAAGGATGGGTTGCGGGTGCCCTTAGAGGATTACACCATCATCCACTTTGAGAATGTCATGGTGCGAGGAGAGGAAACGACCCTCCACATTCCTGTAGGCGTGCGTGATGAGTGGGAGACCTTGGTCACGATGAAGCCCGGTCGGGCCAAGGTCAAAGAGTGGGAGTTCTCCACCACGGCGAATGGTAATCTTAAACTGTCCGCCAAGCAGTTGACCCAGCAATCGGGTGCTGAATACCGCTTGGTCGCGTTGGACATGGCGGGCAAGTTACATACTCCGATTAGCTTCAGTACGACCACTACCAAGGGCAGTCTCGCCAGCGAGTATGAAGCCGTCTTCGATGGGGTCGCCGGTTTTCGCAAGGGACTCCGGCCTGATGAGGTGAAAGAGGTTTACTGGCAACAACGTCAATTGGACTCCATCGCGTTCATGGGTGTCTCGCTCAAGCCGGGGCATTCAACCCGGGTGGCGGTGCGGGATTTTGCAGAAGATGAAATGTCCACTTTCAGTGCCGTCGATCTTCAAAGCGGGCTTACCAAGTCGATTGTGCTTCTTACCGTGACCAATCACTCCGGTGCCATCAACCTGATGAGTTCCACCCCTCATTTGCCGGGTGAGGTGATCCAGCCGGTGATCCGGTTTGAGGATGGCAGTGTGGAAGCTGGTAGCTTCGCCAGTTTTAGCACGAAGCGCACGGAGGGGGCTGATTATAACGCCATCTCCCTGACCTGGCAGCCGTTTCCAGCCTTGGCCCCAGAGTTAGAACTGGCTGCTCTAGCGCAAATCCGGGAGCGCTGGGCGAGCAACAACCTCGTTTTGACGCCAGGTCAAGCGACGCGGGTGTTCACG
>CAZRGY010000824.1:0-1739 GCA_964599715.1 uncultured Verrucomicrobiota bacterium
AAGCTTTGCGGTCGTCCAGTTTCTGGACGGTGCGAAAGTTACTATCAAGCCCGATTCAGAGCTGGTAATTGAAGACTACGTGTACAACGGTACCTCTGGTGACAAAGCGACCTTGAGCCTGGTTTCTGGCGGTTTGCGGGTTATCACCGGTGCGATGGCCAAAAGCAATCCCGAAAACTACAAGTTAAAGACTCCGGTAGCGCTGATGGGTGTTCGCGGAACGGAATTTTCCGTGCAACTTTGTGGTGACGAAGTCTGCGAGCAAAGCGTTATCGAGTAATCAAGCCAAGCGCCCGATAGCTGCAAAAAACAAAAAAGACCAGCGCAAGCTGGTCTTTTTTTTTGAGGATCGATTTGTAAGTGAACGAATGCAGCGATGAAATGGCTGCTCAGGAATCGCTCACCGGTGGCGTAGGACTTGGTGGAGGGGGTGACCCACCCGGTGGAACCGTAGCGCCGCCAATCGGGGTGGTCGCGCCTGAAACGTCTCCGGAGCCGACCGGGGTGCCCGGTCCGCAGCGTCTCAGATGGTCATCTGATTCGACAAAATTGATGACGGTATTCAGCCGTTCCATTCCCAAGTGAATCGCAACCCGAACCCGTTCGGGGTCATCGACGTAGAGTGTGCCACCTCCGTCCAGCATGGTCACAAATATGGGCTTCTTTGAAAATCCGAAAATTTCGAGTTCGGCCAGGAGAGCTGCGCTCCGGAAGGGATCGATTTCGTCAAATTCAGGCAGCTTGACCAGCTGTTCGAATTCCTGGGCCGTAGGCGCGAAATGATAATCTCCGAGCGGCCACATTGGCACTTCAGCGAGTTTTATCTTGCGTTCTATGAAAGCTTTGTGAATTTCTTCCAGACTGGCATTTTCGCCGAAATAACTAACCGGTACGACATTGCTGTCGTTAAACAGAAATACAATAGGGATGTCTTTGCCACCATATAATGTGGACAGCGCATCAACGGTGTAATTGTCTAAAACGACTTTGTTGATGCCAACATACAGAGATATCAGCAACGTTTTTGGTCGCTTCTCATGCATGAGGTCTACCGCTGTATTCCGTTTATACCAATAGTCTGGAGAGGAGTAGGGGACAATTTCATTAAAGTTCAGCTTTGTCGCATACTCACCATCGACCCAATTTGGAATGGGCTCAATAACCTCCGGCACTTCAAAGTAACGATTCACCACCTGCTTGATGGTGTTGCCGGCATCCAGCGAATCAATTCGGTAGGTTGCAAATTTGCGGCTCTTGGCCGCGTCCGTCGAACAGGGCCAATCAAGAAAATCAGGTGGAGACGTGATGCAAGTAAGTTGTGTATCAGATGCATAACCCGACTGGCCCGGCGACAATTCAACCATTTTGTCGTCTTTGATGATAAACGTTGCGCCTTCGTCGGTCGTTGTGTAGAGGCCGGGGGGAGTCCCCTTGATCTCAACACATTCATCTTCGGCCATTACAGGGCCGTTGGCCAGCGCTATGGAAATCATCAAAGGCAGCAGTGAACGCGATTTTGCCTTTTGACCCAATCGATTCAATTCATGACTGCTGAAATAGCTCACTAACCCTTCTCCCTTATAGCTCACTGACCCTTCTCCCTTGAGTAACCATATTCTAACCGCCTGAATGATAGCCCAAATTGACAGCCACAGGTAGTCAGGTGCCCGAATGGCAAACTGCCTGGAAGTCTTGGCAAAAACAGGGGTGCAAGCTGCTTGCACGAGGTGAAATGCCCA
>CAZRGY010000825.1:0-1733 GCA_964599715.1 uncultured Verrucomicrobiota bacterium
TCACCACGCGATGAACACCTTCGCCATCGCGCACGATCATCTTGGCCAGTTCGAGGCAGACATGGCTAAGTGCGGCCAGCAAGGTCTGGAAATCTTCGTTCTTCGTGCCTTTCACCAGTTTGTTTCCGGCGAGACCGTTCGCGAGCACCAGCACGGTGTCGTTCGTGCTCATGTCGCCATCGACGGTGATGCGGTTGAAGCTGTTCGCGGTGGCTTCTTCCAAAGCCGCCTGCAAGGTCTTGGCCTCGACGGCGGCATCGGTGGTGATGAAGCAGAGCATGGTGGCGTGCAAACCGGCGGGCACACCTTTCGGCAAGGCTGCCGGGCGTGCGCCCGTGGCGCTCATGCCGGGCTGGATCATGCCCGCGCCTTTGCACATGCCGCCGATGCGGACCTTCTTGCCGCCAAGCTTGAACTCGATGGCGATCTGCTTCGGCTTGGTATCACTGGTCATGATGGCCTCGGCGGCTTCATCCGCGTGCTTGGGTTCATCGCCGAGGAGTTGCAACGCGTCATGGATGCCGGTGCGGACATTCTCCATCGGCATGTTCACCCCAATACGGCCGGTGGAACCGACGAGCACGTGGGCTTCAGGCAAATGGAGCTGGCCAGCGACGAGCTTGTTCATGTCCAACGCATCCTTCATGCCCTGGCGGCCGGTGCAGGCGTTCGCGTTGCCGGAGTTCACGACCACGGCCTGGGCGATGCCCTTCTTCACACGCGGCACGCAGACCTTCACCGGGGCGGCACAGATCTGGTTCGTGGTGAACATACCCGCCACGGTGCAGGGCTCTTCGGAGACGATGAGCGCGAGGTCGCGCTTCTGGCCCTTGTTGGAGCCTTTGCCGGTGCCGAGACGCTTGATGTCGCAGAACACGCCGGAGGTCAAAAATCCTTGGGGCGCGACGATGGCGCCTGCCACTTGCTTGAACGATTTCTTCATCTGATTTTCCTGCCGTAAGCTGGTCACACCAGCGGGCGCAACGGAAACATGACGGGGCGCGGGTGTCAATGGGTGGGGAACGGTTTCACCACAGATTCACACAGATGCGCGAAAGGAGCGCGGCTTTTAAGCCGCCTAAATACACCTGAGCAAGAGCAGCTCGAAAATCGGACACCGTTACTCAAGCGCCATACGGTTGTTGCAGTCATTTTTAACCACTTGGCATTTGAAAGTTTAAGCGGCTTAAAAGCCGCGCTCCTTTCGCTGCCTGAAAATGTCGTAACCCGCAAAATATCTGTTGCCGTTTGCTTAAAGACAAAATCTCGGGTTTCTGCCATGTTAAGCCCATGAGCGAATACCAGTCGTATAAGAACCTGCCGGTGCTGGCGGGGATCTGCTCGATGGCCGAGGCGCAGAAGACCGGGCTCTCAGTGGATGAATGTGTCCGTCGGCTCAAGCGCTTTCATTACGCCTTCAAACGGCTGCACCATATCTTCACCGCGCGGCTTACGGCGGAGCCGGTGTATGAGTTGAAGATGGCGTTCAGCTATCACTCGCATCTCTGTGCGGAGCATGTGACGGCACTACGCAAGCGCGTGAGCGAGATGCGCGAGCCGCCTTTGGGTCTAGATGTGGTGCCAGACAAGAGTCTCGAACTGTTCTGCAATGAAATCCTGTGCGCGCCGACCACGGAAGAGCTGTTGCTAGGCATCTATGAGAAAGCGGTGCCAGCACTAAAAGCGGGATTGGAGCGGCATCTGGCGGATACGAACCCGCTGGTGGATCACCC
>CAZRGY010000826.1:0-1731 GCA_964599715.1 uncultured Verrucomicrobiota bacterium
AATAGTGGTCATCCGCCCCCGCAGGTTCTCCCCGCCTATTTTGAGGTTGGCAGAGTGCCAATCCTTCGCTTCATACCTCTTCTAGTTTGAGATTGCACTATTCTCCGTTGCGGAAGCGTTTACCTGGTCGATGAGCCAGGGGTGTGAGACGAGGCTCCGCACACGGGCGGGGTTTTGATAGATCGGCTGGAGTTCTTCGCCCAAGGCCTCCTCCAGACTTTCCAAGGTGGGCCACAGGGTGTTGGCGATCCGGTCCTTGATCACATCGCCGATGATTTCCACCGGGTTCAACTCCGGACTGTAAGGCGGCAGTGGCAGCAGGTGAATGCGGCCGGGCAGGCTGTGCAGGTGTGGCTGCGGGTGAAAGCCGGCCTGATCCCAGATCACCACATGCTCGGCTTGCAGGTCGCGCGCGGCCAGGCGTTCCAGAAACAAATGGCTTAACGCCAGACTCACCCCGGGCAGGCAGGCGAACTCGGCGGCGTGCTCGCCGTCGACCTCCAGCGCGCTGTAAAGATAGCCCCATTCGTATTTGGTCTGATACGGGGCCGTGGGTCGGAGGCCGCGCAAGGTCCAGCATTTGCGCACCACAGGGATCAGGCCATAGCGGTGTTCATCGGCCACCCATAAGCGGACCGGCCTGCCACCAGCCACGTTCAAGTTCCTGAGCTTGGCGCACAGCGTCTGCTGGAAGTGTGCGCTGGCGGCCGCGTCTTTGAGCGCGTGAGTCTTGCGCGGCACCTTCAAGACTCCGCCCAATTTTCCCAGCCAATAGTACACCCCTTTGAGTGTGAGCTTCTTGCGGTGCTGCTTTTGCAGCCAGTGCTGGATCTCCTTGGCCCGCTTCCACCGGCCCGTCTGCAAGCCCTCCTTAAGTTCGGCCAAAGCTTTGCCCGTGATCTGCGGCGGAGCCCCGCCACCATGTCTGCGCGCGAGCAAACCCTCCACACCTCCCGCTTTGAACGCCTTGACCCAATGGAAAAACTGGCGGCGGCTGATGCCCATCTGCTCGGCAATCTGCCCGGCGCTGAACTGGCCGCTGGCGGCCAGACGCATCGTTAATAATCGCTGCTGCCAAACTGTGTCCTTGCAGCCGGTCAACGCCGTCTTCACGGCTTCCGCCAAATCCGGCCGGTTCAGACGAAATCTTTTCGGCATGAACCTTATTTGTCCTCACCTTCCAAATAGTGCAATCCCAAACTAGAATTGGTATAATTCGCCCACCCGGCTAGCGAGTCTTGATATCATTTTTGTCCGTATGACCGTGCGCACAATCAAATCTCTGCTCACCGCCTTCACGCTGCTGGCCGCCTTGCCCGCCTTCGCCCAGACCGCTCCGTTCCCGCAGGCCGACATCCGTTTCCTCTTGGACGGCGTGAAGGTCATCGAATCCAGCGGCATCCCAGGCCCGGTCGCCGCCTTCGGTCCGCAGGCCTTCCCCGTCGTGCTCGGTACCGCCGGTCGTAACCTCTCCGCCCCCGTCGTCGTCGCGAGCCGCCTCGGCAGCGGTCGCATCGTCGCCTTCGGTCATGGCGGCTTCCTCGGCACCACCGACAAGGCCGACTCCGGCAAGTTCCTTCAGAACAGCGTCCGCTGGGCCTCCAGCCGCACCACCGCCAAGCCCGCCGAACTCAAGGTCGGCATATTGAAGAACGACGGCCTCCAGAAATATCTGAAAGCCCAAGGCTTCGACGCCACCATCCTCGATCCCAAAGACTGGCACACCAAACT
>CAZRGY010000827.1:0-1730 GCA_964599715.1 uncultured Verrucomicrobiota bacterium
CCGACCAATTTTTTGGTGCGGGGTGAAAAGCTGCGTCAAGCCGCAGCACTCCAAAAGGGGGACGAACCAGGCAGGGAGTGGCTGGCGAGGGTTGGGTCCGGGAGGTTTGGCCTGGTGATAGAGTGCCGCAGCACAGGAGTTCACCAGAAGCAACTCGCGAACGGATCGAACGGGAAGGCCAACTTCGGGGAACGTGAGATTAGGGAATGGGTCTGGGTTCTTGGTTTTAGGGAGGTTTGAGTTGAGGGTCGATTGAGTGAAGGGCAGACAGGAAATGGGTGCGGATGGGGCGTGGATTCCCGGTGGTGACAAGTGCACGGGCTTCCATTACCTTGCCGCTTCCGTTGCGGGTGTAAGTGCAAGTGGATGAAGACCCTTTACCGATATTTACTGGGACAAGTTTTGGCGACGCTGGCGATGAGTATTCTCGTCTGCGCCGGCGTGTTGCTGCTCAGTAACGCGTTGAAGGATATCACCATCATGCTGCAGAACGGCGCGGCTACCGGAGGGATGATCCTGGAGGCGCTGGTGTTGCTCATCCCGTTTGTGCTGGTTTTCGCGTTGCCGTTGGGTTTGCTCGCGGCGGTGTTACTCGTGTTCGGGCGCATCAGTGCGGATCAGGAGCTGACGGCTATCCGCGCGAATGGCATCAGCCTCGTAAGTCTGGTCAGTCCGATCATCCTGCTGGGGGTTTGTCTCAGTGTGTTCTCCGCGTGGTTGAACATGGAGGTCGGTCCGCGTGCACGGGTGGCTTACAAGCAGCTCCTTATCAGCCAAGGGATGCGCGATCCGTTGGCGCTCTTGCAGGAGGGGCGTTTTATCACGGAGTTCCCGGACCACATCATTTATCTGAGTCGCAATCGTAAGGGCGTGTTGGAAGATCTCTGGGTCTATCATCTGAAGGATGACAAGGTGGATTGGCGCGTGCAGGCGGAGAAGGGCAAGCTGGTGGTGGATAACGAGAAGCGCGAGGTGTACTTCGAGCTGCAGCACTGGCAGGGCATCGCCTACAAGCCGGGACAGGAACAAGCCCCGGATGCGGCCTCCATCACGAACACGACGAGTGGCTCCATCACGAATGAGGTGAATGATAGCAACCTCGCGGCGCATCCGCTGGAAGCGCCGGACATGCTCAAGGACATCACCAATTGGAAGCCGATCACGGGAGCTGAAGGGGTGACAGAGCCCATCAAGCTGGATGCCCTCATGAAACGGGCGCGCAAGCCGGGCTTGGGCGAGATGACCTTTGGTGAGTTGCTGGAGGAACGGCGTTTTCTGGAGCGTGCGGGGTTCAATCCTTCCCCGGTGCAGTTCCATATGAACCGGCAGATCTCGTTTTCATTCGCGTGTCTGGGGTTTGTGCTGGTGGGCATCCCGTTGGGTATCCGGGCGCATCGGCGGGAGACGACGGTGGGCATCTTTCTCGCCGTCATCCTGATGGTGTTGTATTACAGTTTCATCGTCATGGCGCAGGCCGTGGAGACGCAACCGCTGTATATGCCGCATCTCATCGTCTGGATCCCGACGTTCCTGTTCCAGGGCTTGGGCACCTGGCTGCTCTGGCGAGCGAATCGGCAGTAAGCTGCACACATCAATTTTATGGCCATCAAAAAAGCATCACCCATCCGCCTGGGCGTGATCGGGCTCACGCACGATCACATCTGGGATAATCTGAAAGACTTGAAGGGCAACCGCGATGCCGTGCTCGTCGCGGTGGTCGATGAGAACGA
>CAZRGY010000828.1:0-1729 GCA_964599715.1 uncultured Verrucomicrobiota bacterium
GGTGCAGCTCACATTGGGCACGAATGAGATGTGGCTGCCGGTGAGCACCAATCATTTTTTTGCCCCGGTCAATATGGGGACGAACAAAGTATTGTCGTTCAATCTGGTCCCGGTCATGGCGGGAACCAATCTGGTGTTGGGCCTGGAGGCCAACCCCAATCCGCCCAAAGGTCCGCACAAGAATGTGAATGTGGAGATCTTTGGGCCGGGCGAGGTGTTCGCCGTGATGCTGGATATCATTTTGTATGGCGGCATCGCGTTGGCGTTGCCGTTCATCTTGGTGTTTGTGGGACAGTTCGTGATGCCGGCTTTGCGACCGAAGGAGAAGAAGTGGCTGGTCCAAGGGGTGAGCATCGGTGCGGGCCTGTTCATCGCCGGGGTGGCGTTCTGCTATTTCCTGCTGATGAAGATCACACTTTTTGCCACGACCTCGATCGCGGAGTGGATGGGCTTCGTCTCCGACCAGTGGCGGGCGGTGGAGTATATCAGCTTCATGTGCAAATTCCTGGTGGGTATGGGCATCTGTTTCGAGTTACCCGTGCTGATCCTGACGATGGTGCGGATCGGCATCTTGAGCTATCGCAAGCTGGCGGATTTCCGGGCGTATATGTTCGTCATCCTGCTGGTGATTTCGGCTTTTGTGACGCCGACGGGCGATCCGTTCACCATGATCCTGATGGCGGCGCCGCTCTACTTGTTGTATGAGTTGAGCATCCTGGTGGCGTGGATCTGGCACAAGCGCGATCTGCGCGAGCAGGCGGCCCTGGCCAAAGCCGAGCGCGAAGGGAAATAAGGCGGGTGAGCGGCGGTGAAAGCTGTAGCCGCAGATAGAATCAAATGAGAATCCCCGGACGAGTCATTCGTCTGGGGATTTTTTTTGTGCCCGCGAAATACGCGAAAGAGGCGAAAGGGAAGGGGAGGAACTGACGGGAAACATCCAACAACGGACATCCTCTTCCGCAACCATTCTACCGGTCGAAGTTCGGCGGCCAGACGAAAATGAAACGCAAGCAACTGGCCCGCCTGCACAATCTGGCCGCCTTAAATCATCAGCTCATTCCTAACCAATGACTTGCGTGGGTAGTTTCTCAGGAGGCCGCTCACTCCGCAATCTGCGTGCGCTCTCTTCCGTCGTCATAAAAATGGTCGAGGTAGTCTTTGTCTGACAACTCGCTCTCCCGCAGCAACGAGAATACCTCAGTGCCGTGGCCGACCGTGTCGGCAAACAGTCGGTAAACATTGATGTAGCCGGTGTAGGTCACGTCGCGAACACCGCGACAATACTCCTGTGCCTCGGCCTCGCCCTTGGCAATCGCAGCATCAAAGTCGGCAGCCTGCAAGAGAACCACGCGCTCCTCAAACAACGTCTTGCAAGCTCCGTCTTCCGCAACGCGCTCGTGCTTGCAGACGGTCTTCGCAGCAAACCACTCTGGAGTGCTCATGGCGTGATGGAGCGGCCTAACGATGAAGCGCAGACACGCCGCTGGGGATGTCCGAACTCAATGGTCTTTTCGTAAATGCTGCTCGTCATCGGGGTTGTCTGTAGCGCCTGGTTGGGCTGTCTTCTTCTCTTTCTATTCTGTCGAATCGCCCAAGAGCACCTGCGCGCAGATGTGCTGCCAGACGAGGATATCCATAATCATCACCGTCTCGGGCACAATGCGCCCGACGAGTAGTGGATGCGGCGCGAAAGCATAGCACTGACCCTCGTTCGGAACGATTCCTCGCT
>CAZRGY010000829.1:0-1727 GCA_964599715.1 uncultured Verrucomicrobiota bacterium
TGGTCAGTGCCTTCTTCCCCGGACCTGGTTTGATCTCCACGTCACGAAACGCGCGCGCGAGTCCGGGATGATTCAGTGAGAGTGTGGCCTGTGCGTCAGAGGCCTTGAGGCTGTTGCTGCGCGCCACTTTCTCCGCCGCCTGGCCGAGGAAACCGCTGGGGGTCGCACCCAGTTTGCGGGCGGTGGCGTGGCGGGAGCCGGCCTGCTGGATCAGATAATCACGCACCACATGCTGCACACGCGAACCCATCATCCTGTGCAGGCCCTGACGCCGTGAGAGCATGGAGATCGCCAGCGCCAGTTGAGGCGTGGCGTTGTCCAGGGCGTTGACGCGGAGCGAGGTCATGGCTTGCTTTCCTCCCCGGCGCGTGGTTCATTGGCGTTGCCAGCAGGACTGCCCGCTGTCGCCGAAAGGCCCGGCAGGCATGAAAGACTGCTGGCTTTTCTGTTTTTGAAAAGCCTGTGAAGATAGAACCGCTGTGCAGTCTTCACCCCTTCCCTTGTTTCACGGACGGTGATTTCCGCCTTGTATCTCGCCGGTCCAATTTTAAGACCATGCTCCAGTTTATGCACCGCCACGATGTGTGACCGGCCTTTGCGATCCGGCAGTGAGGAAACCAGTTTCCCACTGGAGACAAGGGCAGGGATGGCTTGAACAGACTGAAATTCGTGCGGTGTCCGCTTGTCAAAAAGCGTCTTTGCGCGGCCCTTGCCAGTGAAATGAACCTCGCCCAACTGCGGGTGCTTTGCGGACTTGAAGCCGCGCATGATCTTGTCCGCGCGCTGGTGCATTTCCTTGGGTGTTCCCGTCCATGCTTCATCCTCCAAGCTCACCCATTGGCCGTCTTCATCGCGGGGCTGGTTCGGGTCAAAGGTGTTTTTGATGATCCCGCCCGCCAGCGCGTCGAGCACGCTTTGCAGGCGGTTCACCACCAGGTCAACCGGTGACGTGGCGCGGTTGCGGAGCTTGATTTCACCGGCCTCAATGGTCGCATCCAGCTCCCCGATCACCGCGTCCAGAAACGCCGGATCGAACTGGTCGGCGTTGAGTTGCAACTCCTCGTTCAGCTCCACGTCCTCGATCTGCGGCACTTCGTCCGCCTCGATGACACCCAGCGCCACGCATTCCTCGCGCGGCACTTCGCGGATGCCCATGCCGGAGTTGAAGGCAAACGGCGGGTAGGGATTGTCCAGGCCGTCCTCGAAGAGGGCGCTGCTGCCGAGCTGGTCCCACACCGGATCATCCTTGCGGGCGATCATGCGGCCGTTGACCAGCGTGCCACCGGCGCGCACCCAGCGTTCATCCCAGCCCAGTGAACCCAATTGCCAGGGGTTCAAGATCGAGCGCTGGGGGGAACCGAATCGACGGGACACCAACCTCAGCGGACTTTGGCTGGTGGCCGAAGCTTGGAAACCGGCCGACGACAACCCCTTCTAATTCCCCGAAACTGCTCGAAATCCACGCTGCAACCTGTTGGTATTTCACCGTTCTCCCCACCCGCGTGGGGATGGTCCGCAGCTTGTTGGCGATGGTTGGCGCAATGGTTGGATTGCTGCCCAGCACGATGGGCGAGACATCCGGGGCTTCGAGTCTTTGGACTTCCATGACTGTTTGTGGAAATGGTTGCGGTTTACGGGCGGATTAAAGCCGATTCAAGACAGGGATCTCTTTGAGCCTGTCTGAAAATGACAAGGGGTGCTGCGGCTGGGGATTTTGGCTGTGGCCA
>CAZRGY010000830.1:0-1715 GCA_964599715.1 uncultured Verrucomicrobiota bacterium
GCAAAGGGTTCAAAAATATTTGTTGAGTAAAGCAAGGTCGTGTCGTCAGTAGCATATATCTGCACGGTGCTTGGGGTGGTAAGGGGTGTCCCGATATTGAACCAAAACATGTCGAACCCCACATGAGTGACTGGGACTGTAAAATCAGCAACTAGCAGTCCGTCCGTGACCATAGCGGCGGAAGTCAGTCCGTAGCTGAATTGCCGGTCCCATTGCAATCCGCGCCAAGTTGCAAATTCAGCATCAGGGGCAATGAAACGGACACCGGGTTTCACTAGTCCTGGCCCTTGTCCTTCTATGATTGAGTCCTCATCTACCATTACTCCTACGCGTATAGCTGCCTCGTCTGGGAAAATATAGGATTCAAAATCTTCAATCACAGCAGCTTGACCAAGCTGAGCAGCCAATATGGATCTGGAACTGATGACCGCAGCGAAAAGGTCCTGGACAGTTAATAAAGCTAAGGCGATGACCGCCAATTTCCAGTAGGTAAAATTAAGACGCATACGACAATGCTTGCTTTAGCCTCCCCTGATTCACTCTAGTTACGCAGAGATTAATTTAAAGCTAGTAATCTTTGGGCGTAAACGTCAATCAAAACGACCAAAGTATCAAGTGGTTCAATCATATATCGGCTATAGGAATTTTCTCATTTGCTTAGGGCTTCAGGCTGTGTTCCTCTACCGTGATAGGTCACGAGGAAGTAAACCAGCACCAGTCCGATCACGCCTGCGAGGACTCCCCAGAAAAGCGGCCAGTCCGTGCCGGTGGGACGATTGCAGGCGTTGAACCACCAACCGGTGCCGAGGTAGCCGATGAGATTCCCGACACCGCCCATCATGAAGGCCACCAGTGCTTGGGCGCGGGCTTTCCACGCCGGGTCGATGCGTTCATCCAGATAGATCTGTGTGGTGATGAAGACGAGCGTGAAGGCCAGTCCGTGCAGCGTCACCCCGGCCAGTAACGAGAACTTGGTATCGAACGCACAAAGGATGTAGCGAAAGAGACCCACCGAAAGTCCGGCAGCAAAGAGCCACTTCAAGCGGAACCTGCCCAGCAACCACGCCAAGCAGAGCATCGTGAGCACCTCGGTCACCTGACCGAGTGACATCAGGACACTCGTATGCTCCAAGCCCAAGTCCCGCATATGTGCCGGGGAGTAGGGATAAAACGCGGCGAGGGGGATGCTGAACAGCGCCGCCATGATGAAGACCACACGATGGTCTGGATTTTTCATCAGCGTCAGGGCATCGAGACCCAAGCGTTGTCTGATGGTGAGTTTTTCCAATGAGCGTGGCGGTGGTACACTGGGCAGTTTGAAGGTGAACAAGGCGACCATGAGCCACATGCCTGCCCCGTAATATCCCGAGCGGACGGAGGCATCCGCATTAAGAGCACTCACCAGAATGCAGCCGGCGATCCAGCCCAAGGTGGCGACGGCGCGCACGGGACCGAACTGCTTTTTAGAGTTCTGCAAGCGCGACAGCACGATGGTGGTGGAGAGGCTCCAACCGGGAGCGGAACACAGGGCATGCAATTGAATGATGGCGAGCACCACCCAACGGTTCCAACCCAAGTGGATGGCGGTGCTGGCGAAGGCCATTGCTGCGGCTGTGGCTACGGACAATCCTCGCAACACCACTGCCGGGGCGAGATGCCGGTCTGCCATGGCCCCGAAGATCACGAACAGGACCACATAGGTGGCGGAAACCTGC
>CAZRGY010000831.1:0-1715 GCA_964599715.1 uncultured Verrucomicrobiota bacterium
GAAGCGCCAACGCCACAGCGCACGCCTGATCCAAAAGAGCGCGAACTGCACGATCAGATCAAGGCTGCACCGAGTTCGAACCGCCAGTTTCATGCTTCAGACCTGTGCAGCAAGATCGGTATGGCCGCTTATGAGGCGCGGGTTCTCGAGGTCATCCGCCACTTTGGATGCCAGCGGTTCACGGCCATGCTGGCTGTGCATGGTCGAGCTGTGTTGGCTGGGGAGATTTCCAGGTGACATCGGAGCTTCAGTCCCATTAATTGTTCGCATGCAATGTTCTTGATGTTACGCTGGTGTCACAAACTTGGCTCTGCGGAAAGGGGCGGTCAGCTGTAAGAATAACTACTTATTGAGTTGCAGCAGACGTCACCACGAGCCCTGAATTCATGATCCTCTGCAATTGAGTGCGAAAATTGATGCTATACTCCTGCGCCTGAATTGAGCTGATGATTTTGTGGCTTGCGATTCACTTCGCCGCATGGCCGCAGGCGCGGCAGTCTGTATCTTGAGCGTATGAGCAAGCAATACAAAACAGTCTCCTTGTCCGACGAGCAGCGGATAGCACTTGAAGCGCTTTGCCGCCGCCGCAAAGTTGATGCCCTTGTTTGGAAACGTGCGCGCGCGTTCCTTCTTCTGGACGCAGGAGAAGACGCTGGAACGGTTTGCCGGATACTGGATATCGGCCCAACAGTATTGACGGAATGGCGATTTGCCTTTGCTGGGGCGGGACTGTCATTTTTCGGCTTGAAGGACTACAGTCAGCGTCAGGGCCACTTGTCCGTCGTGCAAGAGCAGGTGCTGAAAGCCCATTTCAGCGAACACCCGGCCCGGAACGTAGATGAGGTCTGTGCCTATGTTCTGGCAGAGTGCGGCCAAAGCTACAGCCCCTCGGGAGCCGCCAAGCTGATGCGCCGCTTGGGGTTCGCGTATAAGAAGCCACAATTACTGCCTGCAAAGGCCGATGAAGCCAAACAGGCGGCGTTCATTGCTCAATACGAGGCCCTGATGAACGGGTTGGCCGCAGATGAGATGGTTGTCTTTTCGGACGCTGTCCACCCCGAACACCAGAGCCGCCCCGCCCATGGCTGGTTCCCAAAGGGACAAAAGACGGCCCTGAAGGCGACATCCGGGCGCAAGCGGCTCAATATTCAGGGTGCGCTTGACCTTGAGACCTTCCAGTTCACCTTTGTGGAAGGCGAAAAGATCAATGCCCAGACAACCCAACAGATGCTGGAAAAGTTGGAGCGCAACAACCAAACCATGACGACCATCCATGTCTTTGTCGACAATGCTCGCTATCATCATGCCAAGATACTCCAGCCATGGCTCGATAGCCCGGAGCGCCGGGTGAAGTTACATTTCTTGCCAGCATATGCCCCGCATCTGAACCCAATCGAACGCCTTTGGGGCGTCATGCACGATTGGGTCACACACAATAGGCACTATGCAACGTTCAACCAGTTCACCAAGGCGATTTTTGACTTCTTCCGCACGACACTACCAAAAAAATGGCCAGAGTTCCGCGACACCGTCACCGACAACTTCCGTGTTGTATCACTCAAGGAATACAAAGTGATTTGAGCGGGAAAACCTCAGGTCAATTCAGGCGCGGGAGTATAAGAACTCGTTACCCCCAGATTTTGACCTTTGTAAGGCTATCTGGCAAGACGGTTATCTTGCCTGCCTTGGCCAGAGCCGCTAGGTCATGGGCAAGC
>CAZRGY010000832.1:0-1704 GCA_964599715.1 uncultured Verrucomicrobiota bacterium
ACCAGATAAGAACCACGACCTGGCTACATCTCTTTTTGATTCCCACCCTGATGTGGAGGTGGTGTGGACTCCTTGGCAGCGCGTGGAAGTGTTCAATAGTTTTCGCCAGGCTGAGCGTCATGGTCTTCTAGGGCGGGGTGAATCCCAACCGTTGTTGAGCAGTTTACAGCAGGAGATAAAGTTAGGCTATTGGCTACACGTTGAATTCGATTGGACAAATGCCGTCCGTTTGGCGGAAGAAATCAGCGCGAAGCATTCTGCTGCCATGACTTTGCGAGGAATGGACCTGTTTCATGTCGCTATTGCACATGAGATTTCGGCAGATGCGTTCATTTCGTTTGATGAGGATCAAGTTGCCGTGGCGAAAGCTAGCGGTTTGAAGCTGCTAAAGCTGCCCAGGGGCAAACGCTGAGCTAGTTGCTCCCCTTTGACATTCCGTCCCACCTTGTTAGCTTGCAGGCATGGAAGCGTTGCACGCGCCGTGGCGGATCGAATACATCCTCGGCCCCAAGGGGCCGCAGGATGGACGCTCCATTTTCACGCAGATCGCCGAGTCCGGCGATGACGTGGCGAATTACGTCATCGCGCGCGGCAAGACCTGCTATGCGGTGCTGAACCGCTATCCTTACAACGGCGGCCATCTCATGGCCGTGCCGTACAGGCAGGTGCCGGACTTCAACGATCTGACCGATGCCGAGCTGCTGGAACTGATGCAGCTCACGCGGCGTTGCCAGGCGGCGCTCACGCAGGTGATGAAGCCGCATGGGTTCAACATCGGCGTGAACTTGGGGCAGATCGCCGGGGCGGGCATCGTCGAGCATCTGCACATCCATATCGTGCCGCGTTGGAATGGGGATGTGAATTTCATGCCGGTCATCGGCAGCACTGCCATCATCCCGGAAGCACTGGCGGATACCGCGGCCAAGCTCCGGGCGGCCATGGCCAACCTCTGATCTATTTTTGTTATGGGAGAAGAAACCATCCATTTTGAGAATCCCCGTCTCGTGCAGCAGCTCTTTGGCGCGGATTCACCGAACCTGAAGTCGCTGGAGAGCCAGTTGCATCTGAAGGCGACCGCGCGCGACGGCTGGATCAAGCTGGAGGGCGAACCGGATGACATCGGTCGCGCCAAGCAGCTCTTCTCCATCTTGGAGGAATCCATCAAGGCGGGCGGCCAGGTGCGCAACCGCGAGTTCGCCTCCGCCCTCGGGGTGGTGAAGGCGGATGGTGTGGAAGCCTTGCGCAATCTGATGAGCGAGCGCATCCAGACCTCCGGCGGCAAGCCGGCCATCACGCCCAAGACGGTCGGGCAGAAGAAATACGTGGAGGCGATCCGCGATCATGACGTGACGTTCGGCATCGGTCCGGCAGGCACGGGCAAGACGTATCTGGCGATGGCGATGGCGGCGTCCGCCTTGAAGGCGGGCAAGGTCAGCCGCATCATTTTGACGCGTCCTGCCGTTGAAGCGGGCGAGGCGTTGGGTTTCCTGCCCGGCGATCTGCATGAGAAGCTGACACCGTATCTGCGACCGCTCTATGACGCGTTGCATGACATGATGCCGCCGGAAGAATTGGCGAAGCATATCGAGCGCGGGGTCATCGAGATCGCGCCGCTGGCCTATATGCGCGGGCGCACGTTGAACCATGCGTTCATCGTGCTGGATGAAGCGCAGAACGCGACGATGGAACAGATGTTCATGTTCC
>CAZRGY010000833.1:0-1700 GCA_964599715.1 uncultured Verrucomicrobiota bacterium
TCTCGCGGAACTTTTGCAATGCATGCAAGGCGACTTGCACCACGCCAGCGGGATCTCGCGCCAGTTCCATGGGGCGATAGAACGGCACTTCAGCGCCGCAGTCACGAGCGACCTTGGCGACCAGTTCATCCTCGGTGGAAACCATGAGGCGGTCGATCACGCCGCTGGCTTTCGCGGCATCGATAGACCAGCCGAGTAATGGTTTGCCCGCCAGGGGGCGGATGTTTTTCTCGGGCAGACGGGTGGACCCGCGCTTGGCCGGTATCAGGCCGAGGACGGGACCGAGTTCGCCGGAGTTGCTCATGCTCACATCACTTTGAAATGGATGCTCTTCTGGTCGAGCGCCGGATCGCCCTTGGGCAACGGCGGCAAAGCAGGATTGTAATAGAGATGCCGGTTCTCCGGGGAGAAGGTGCGGTCCTTGGATTGCGGGGGACGTGCTTTCTCCACGGCGTCATCTGTGGGCTGCATCCACACGGCGTCCTTCACCACCCACTCGCCATTCTTCTTTTCCCAAATCTTCGGATCGCGCATCGGCTCCACGAGGTCGTAGAAGTGCTTCTTCGTGATGCCGAGAAATTCGCAATAGTATTCCAGCGAACTGGGCTCCGTGGCGTCGTATTCCTTCACCAGTGCCTGACCTTCCTCGCGGGTGAGGCGGCCGTGGCGGATCTCCATGCTGGCGTCATCGGTGGTGCGGCCGTAGCCGAACTTCAGATACTTCAGATAATCATGCACGTCGTTCGCATGGTCATCGAGCTTGGCGTAGATGTTGAACGTGCGATCGCGTTTGAAGGAAACGGTGTTGAAGCCCCATTCCTTGATCATCAGTTCGCCCTGCTGCTTGGCATCCCAGTAGAAGAAGTTGCTGAGGTATATGCCGCGCACTTCCGTCTCCTGGATCTGTTCGTCCGTGGGGTAGATGTAGGGGCGGATATCGCCGCGAGTTATGCCGCCCTTGCCGATCAAATCCTCCGGCTCATAGCCGCGCATGTCATGCTCTTTGCGTGTCCAGCGGGTGAACTCCACGAAGTCTTCCAGCGAAACGATGCCGGTCAATTCAGCGAAGCCATGCTCCCCCCAGACGATGAGCGGAATGTTATACTGCACGGCCACCTGAAAGGGGAATGTGCGGATGCCGGCGTGATAGTGCCAGGTGAGATCGCCCACCGTCTCCAGCATGTGGCGGGAGAGACGGCGCACGGAGTCCAAGCCGGCATTGTAAGTGATCAGATCGCAGCCGGACTTGGCGGCGAGGTTTTCCAGATTGCGCAGACCGGCGGGCTGGTTGAAGGCGTGGTTGAAGAACACCAGCAACGGGTTCATCCCGTATTTTTCCTTCAGCTTCCAGACTTGGAAATGGGAGTCCTTGCCGCCGCTCACCGGGATGATGCAGTCGTGACTGTTGCCGCGCTTTTTGGCGAGAGCTTTGGCTTCAGCGACGATCTCCTCGAGCATCTGCTCGCGTTCTTCCCAGTTGATCTCGAGTTTTTGGCGGCTTTCGTGGTAGCGGCAGCCGCTACAGACGCATTCATCGTCGAAGATGATCGTCGGTTTCGCGTTTTCCGGATAAAGACAGCGCTTGCAGTATCTCATGTAAAAGTTCCCGTCCGCACTCTCACCCCGGCCTCGGTCAGATGTTTCTTGGCCTTGATGGTGGCGTGCTCGGTATAATGGAAGATATTAGCCGCAGCCACGGC
>CAZRGY010000834.1:0-1395 GCA_964599715.1 uncultured Verrucomicrobiota bacterium
TCCACCATCATCATTTTGATGCTCATCAACGGCTTCACGCTGTGCGAGGCGTTGGGTATCGAGCCGAAGGGCGCGATGCATCGTCTGGGCAGCTTCCTGCCGGGCATCACGGGTTCACTCGGCTTCCTGCTGCTGTGGGGGGATGCGAATGCGCGTTTCTGGCTGGCCGTGCCGACGAGTGTTTTCGGTATGGTGCTGCTGCCTATCGCCTACATCACGTTCTTCCTGATGATGAACAGCAAGTCGCTGCTCAAGGAGAACCTGCCCACGGGCAAGAAACGCATCGCCTTGAATACCGCGATGCTGATCGCCATCACAGCGGCGGCCACGGGTTCGCTCTACGCCATCAACGCCAAGGCGGGCACAAAGGGCTTGATCGGCTTGGGGGCATTCATCGCGCTGGTGGTGATCGTCCACTTCACCCGTAAGAAACCGGCTGCGTAAGCGGTTGCGATACACGGTCTTATTTCAAAGGCAAACGCCGCGCGAAATGCGCGGCGTTTGTGTCTAAAGAATATGGAAAGGATTCGCCATGGGACGATCATGAACTTCATGAAGGATTGGGTGGCCCAAAGGGCCTAAAGAATTCAGCCCAAGGCAGACTGCGGTCCGTCTGCCTTGGGTAGAATCGAAGATAATAAAGCCGCCTGAAAGGCCGCCAGAGTTCTAGTGCCCCTACAGGACACAATGAAATCATCACGTAATTCTCAAGGCACTGACCGCCCGGATGCGGTCAGTGCCCTGAGCTAGACTTTTCAGGCCCTGTGGGCCTAGAACGAAGCCAAGGTAGCTTTAGTAATCCAACTGCTGGAGTGCTTTTGCCCAGTTCTCCAGCAGTTGATGACCGAGCTTAGTGAGCGAAGCCGCGTTCTTCTTCCGGTAGCGGCTCGCCCCGGGTCTCCGGCATGTAGCGGATGACAATCAGGCCGAGCAGGAAGACGAGGCACATGGTCATACCGGCATACCGCAAAGGCTCTTCGCTATCCTGGAACACCTTGCTGCTCAGCAAACCAATGGTCCAAGGACCGGTGGCGGCGAGGAAACGCCCCACGTTGTAGCAGAAGGATGTGCCCGTGCTGCGCAGTGAGGTCGGGAACAGTTCCGGGAAGTAGATGGCATACCCGCCAAAGATACCCAGCATGAAGAAGCCCATGATGGGCACGAGGACGTAGATGTGCCAGGGCTCACTCAGCAACCAGAACACCAGCAAGGTGGAGATCATGGCACCGATAAAAGCCACGGTGAAGGCCAAACGACGGCTCGTTCGCTGGGTGAACTTGGTGAAGGCCAGCATGCCGAGGAAAGCGCCGACATTGAGCATGAGCGAGGTCTTGCCCTTCCATTGGCCCACGGCTCCGGAGAGATCCCCCCCGGTCAGACCCTGGGCGGCGAACT
>CAZRGY010000834.1:1405-1698 GCA_964599715.1 uncultured Verrucomicrobiota bacterium
GTCATGACGGAGCCGACAAGATCGAACACGAAGAAGACAATACCCCAGAGGCCGATGACACCGGCGCAGGCCAAGGCCAGGCCGATGAGGGCGTTCTTGCGCCAGCGCGGGCTGCGGAACAAAGCGCTATAGGAACCGACATCCTTGGACATCTTGCCGGAGTCCTTCATCTTCTGCCATTTCTCCGGCTCTTTAAGCTTGGCGCGGATGACGAGGGCCAGCAGGGCCGGCACGGCACCGATGATGAACATGATGCGCCATTTGGCCACGGCCTCGGGCATCGCCCCGCTGCG
>CAZRGY010000835.1:0-1697 GCA_964599715.1 uncultured Verrucomicrobiota bacterium
AAACGGCAATCCGCGTTGGACGAGCCCGAACAGGCGTGCCATATTCCCGGGCTGGCCGGGACCATACAAGAGCGGGGGACGGATAATCGTAGTGTTCATCCTTGCGCGCGCCGACAGCTCTGCCACCGCAGCCTCTGCTGCCAACTTGGCCCGTCCATACACCGTGCGCGGATTCGGGGGCGTGCCCCCCCCAATCAGGCTGTCCGTTCCATTCGTTACCGCTCCGATGGAACTCACGTAATAAAAGCTCCTGATGCCGGCTAGCGTGGCCGCGCGAGCCAAGCCTACGCTAGCGTCGATCGTCATGCGGCGGTGCAGCGCCTCGTCGTCGGTGCGATGCAGGACATGAGCGCGCCCAGCCAGATGAACAATCGTACCGACGTCCTGGAACGCCCGCCGCCAGTCGGCGTCCGCACCGATATTCCCAACGAACACCCAACGCACGTCGGCACGTATCCCCGCCAGCAGGACTCCGGGGATCGCACAGCCAGCGTGAGTGAGTGACCCCGCTCACTCAAGTGCTCCGCAAGATGGGCTCCGAGAAATCCGTTCGCCCCGGTGACCAAAATGCGTCCCGCGTGCCCTCCCGAGTCGTTCACTTCAGAATCGCGCATGCTTCAGGCAGGCTCGCATCGCATATTGCAAGAAACACCACGCACTGCGGATCACGCCGAGATTTTCTACGTCGCGGTAGGTGCGCCAGACCATGCGAGCCATCCGCAGCCGGTTGTGGGACTTCGATCCCTGCGCCACCCTGTAACGCATCCAGTCCTCCTCCAAGCCCAGCGCAATCACATCCTGCCGCATGATAGAAAGCCAAAGGGCCAGATCATCATGATACACATCCCGAATCTCCAATCGCGGTACCCGGGCCCGGTCGAGAAGCACCGTGGACGTAGCAATCGCCGTGTTGCCGAGCGCTTCCTGGTAGGTCAGCCGCTCCGGAACGCTGATCAACCGACCGGCTTGGGCGGGATCCCTATTGAAGCGCCGGTACGCAGTGAAGCAAAATCCCCCTCCGTTCCCTCGCAGGAATTCGACTTGGCGGGTCAGCTTGCCCGGCAACCACTGGTCGTCGGAATCGAGGAATGCGAGGTACCGCCCCTGCGCCTCTGCGAGTGCCCGAGCCCGTGCCGCCCCCGATCCGCGATTGCGGTTCTGCCGGATATAGCGCACGCGAGAATCTCGATTCGAGATCTGACTCACAATCTCGTTCGTGTGATCATGCGAACAATCGTCCACCACCAGCAACTCCCACCGGGAATAGTCCTGGGCCTGCACCGACCGAATTGATTGCGCAATCGTGGCCTCCGCGTTGTAAGCAGGCATCACAATTGAAACCAGATCGTCGATCATCCGGATGCCTCCTGGATTTGCTTCAGCAACGATCCCGCGAAGTGCTGCAGGTTTTCGGGCGACCCATGATAAAGCTCACCGGGGCCTGATCGGTCCCAAGCGGCCTGAAAGAAACCTAGAACCTTTTCTCGATCTACGGCCCGGCTCGCAATCGCGGCATCGAGTAACCCGGGAAGCTGGCGAAGGTCATCGACTGCATGCACTCCCGGTGCCCGGCGGTAAAAGGCGTCACCGAAGCAGACGACCGGCTTTCCCAGCATTAGAGACTCTGCACCGGCCTTGGAGTTGATCGTCAGCACCGCAGATGCCTGGCGCGTGATGTCAAAGCTGTTAAACGATGC
>CAZRGY010000836.1:0-1695 GCA_964599715.1 uncultured Verrucomicrobiota bacterium
CCGGCTGGGCCTATCCATTGCTCCGCCTTTCGGTATTCGGAGTGCCTCATTAGCCTTGCCGACGTCATGACCTACTACGCCTTCTGCTGACTTCTGCTCCGCGGTCAGGCTGCCTCTCGACAGCCTCAGTCGCCGTAGCGACACGGAGCAGATCTCCTGGGGTAAGTTCAGCCGCCTTCCGTGCACAGTCGCCGTATCTACGCTTCGCACCTTTGATGGATATGGACTTCGCGGTAAGTCGCCCGCTCGTCCGGCGCTTGCGCCTTGTATCCGGTTTTTGTCCATCGACTCGCACTTTTGATCCTTGCTTCTTTCAGACCCCGCCTCGCGGCGGTAGCCCTTGCATCTCACTAGGCCTTCACCTCCATCAGGTTGGCCGGAAGACTTTCACCTCCAAGCTGCTGAACATGCCCAGCACACAACTAAACCGCTAGCGCGGTATCCGGCTTCGCCCGGGCGCTGGGTGGAATTCGGGGCATGAAGGAGTCATCTTGGACGGTGGTTGTTAGCCGCAACCAAAATCCAGTCAAGGAGCTTTACGATGACTGCCCTTCGTCAGCGAATGATCGAAGACATGCAGCAGCGGAACTTCTCCACAGAGACGCAACGCAGCTATATCCACTATATTGCCGACTTTGCGCGGTATTTCAACATCTCGCCGGACCAGTTGGCTCCCGAAGCCATCCGCGAGTATCAACTGTTCCTCGCCAACGACGGGAAGATGTCGGCCCAGAGCGTAAATTGCTTCGTTTCGGCCGCCAAGTTTCTCTACCAGACCACGCTGGAAATGCCGTGGAGCCAAGCTCACTTCGTACGCTCGCATGTCCCGGAAACTCTGCCCGTTGTGCTCAGCGTGACCGAAGTGGCGCAGTTCTTTCAGGCTGTCGGCATCCTCAAGCACCGGGCGGTGTTGATGACCTGTTACGGCGCCGGCCTCCGCATTGCCGAGGCCGTCAGTCTGAAGATTGGCGACATCGATTCGCACCGCATGGTGATCCGTGTCCAACAGGGCAAAGGCGCCAAGGACCGCTATGTGATCCTTCCCCAGCGGTTGCTGCATCTATTGCGTGAGTATTGCCGCCGGCAGCAGCCCCATCGTATCAGCCCGGAAGGCAGGATCATGGAGAAGGGCTCCAATCCCGCCGCCTGGCTGTTTCCCGCCATCAAACCCCAGCGGCACATTTCGGCGGCGACCATTCAGCAAGTCTGCCGCGAATCCGCCCATCTGGCCGGCCTCGATAAGCGAGTGACCGCCCATGTGCTGCGCCATAGTTTTGCCACACATCTACTGGAGAATGGCGAGGACATCCGCGTCATTCAAGTGCTGCTCGGACATCGCCGGATCGATACCACTGCCCGCTACACCCGCGTCGGCGTGACCAAGCTGGCTTCCACCGCTTCGCCCCTGGACAAGCTACCCGATCCGCCGCCCGTCAAGCGAGGCCGGGGCCGGCCAAGGAAGAATTCCTAAGCGAGACCGGCCATGCCAGCCCTTGAGCTGGCCAGCATCTTCCGCGACCACGGCCACTGCGACCGCGCCCGGCACGATTTGCCCCTGGCTCATCGCCGCGTCATGCGTGCCATCGAGACGTGCCGGACCGCGGCGCTCGGCGGCCATGTGGAAAGATGCGGCCACTGCGACCACGAACGGATCGCCTACAAGTACCTGACCTGGGCATGGCGGATGGATGAGAC
>CAZRGY010000837.1:0-1694 GCA_964599715.1 uncultured Verrucomicrobiota bacterium
CCTGAACCTCCCGCGCTTCACCCTCATCGGTGCGACGACGCGCAGTGGTCTGCTTACCTCGCCTTTGCTTACACGCTTCGGCATCAAGGAACGGCTGGATTATTATAACGCGGAGCAGTTGCAGAAGATTGTGACACGCGCGGCGAATCTGTTGAACATCGGCATCGAGGAGAATGGCTCCATGGAGATCGCCCGCCGTAGCCGTGGCACCCCGCGTATCGCAGGGAATCTGCTCCGGCGCGTGCGGGATTACGCGCAGGTGAAGGGCGATGGCCATATCACCAAAAACATTGCGCACCTCGCCCTCGCCATGTTGGAGATCGATGAGCACGGGCTTGATGAGATGGACAAGCGCATCTTGGAGACCATCGTGGTGAAGTTCAGCGGCGGTCCGGTGGGCGTGAACTCTCTCGCCGTCGCGGTGGGTGAGGAGGCGGATACGCTCGAAGAAGTTTACGAGCCCTACCTCATCATGGAGGGTTATCTGAACCGCACTCCGCAAGGCCGCATCGTCACCGAGCTGGGATATAAACGGCTGGGGCTGAAAGCGATCAACAGCAGCCAGTCGCGCTTGTTGTGATAATCGGACTCGTTCGTTGAGAATGGTTCCGTTTTCACCGGTTACAGCCAAGTGACATTTTCTCAAGCGGCTTTCTTCCTGATTGTCACTTGAACGCCGCCCGGCAGGATACTCCCACGACTGGTAGCCCATGTCATGAGCACGTCCGATAACACGCCCGCCGCCACACCTCCACCTGAGGTGACGCCGTCGCGTGCCCCGACGTTTTGGGAGGCCTTTCGCTTCTGGCTTAAGCTTGGCTTCATCAGTTTCGGCGGACCCGGCGGCCAGATCGCCATCATGCATGCGGAGCTGGTGGAGAAACGCCGTTGGATCAGTGACCGCCGGTTCCTTCACGCACTGAACTATTGCATGCTGCTCCCCGGACCCGAGGCGCAACAGCTCGCCACCTATATCGGCTGGCTGCTGCATCGCACTTGGGGTGGTATCGTCGCGGGTGGCCTGTTCGTGTTGCCTTCCATGTTCATCCTTTGGGCGCTGAGCTTTGTTTATGTGCAGTATGGCAACGTTCCTTGGATCGCCGCCGTCTTTTACGGATTGAAACCCGCCGTGCTCGCCATCGTGATGGCCGCCGTTATCCGCATCGGCCAAAAGATTCTGAAGAACGGCGTTATGTGGAGTCTGGCGGCGTTCGCTTTCATCGCGCTTTTCTTTCTGCGCGTTCCCTTTCCGCTCATCATCCTGACCACGGCCGCTATCGGTTATCTCGGCGGTAAGTATTGGCGGAACAAATTCCTTATCCTCGGTGAACCCCAGGGCAGTTCCAAGACTACGCAAACCATCCTCCATGATGACGCTTTCAGCCCGGAACATACCCAGCCCTCGTTGATGCGCGCTGTGAAAGTCTCCGCCGTTTGCCTCGTGCTTTGGTGGGCGCCGGTCTTGCTCGCGGGGCTCATGCTTGGCTGGGATCACACGCTCTTTCGGCAGGGCCTCTTTTTCAGCAAGGCCGCGCTGGTCACCTTCGGTGGTGCCTATGCCGTGCTGCCCTATGTCTCGCAACAGGCCGTGGAGAACTACCACTGGCTTACGGGTGGACAAATGCTCGATGGCCTTGGTCTTGCGGAAACGACTCCCGGCCCGCTCGTCATGGTCCTGCAATTCGTCGGCTTCC
>CAZRGY010000838.1:0-1691 GCA_964599715.1 uncultured Verrucomicrobiota bacterium
AGCCGTTGTTTCAGCCGGGTCACTACCTCCGGGTGGCGCGCTGCGATGTCGGTGGTCTCGTGAGGGTCCTTGGCAATATCGAATAGCTCGTGCCCGACGAGCTTGTAGTTGCCTTGACGAATTGCCGGGACGCGAACGCTGCCGCTTACTTCGTAGATAATCTCCTGACGTGGACTGCGAGCACCGCGCAACAGCACGTCCGTCATATCGAGCCCGTCCAGTGGCAGTTCCTGCTGGAGGCTGCCGCCCGCCAGGCGCACGAGCGTTGGGTACAGATCTGTCATGTGCATCAGGCCGTTGTTCGTTCCAGAAGCAATCTTCCCGGGCCAGCGCAGAATGGCCGGCACCCGTACGCCACCTTCCCAGTTCGTGTCCTTTTTTCCCCGTAGCGGACGATTGCTCTCCTCCGTCAGGCCGCCGTTATCGTTGGTGAAGATCACCAGTGTGTCCTGGCTGCGTCCGTGCTGTTCGAGGGCTGCGAGGATACGCCCGACGCCGTCATCCATGACCTTCACAGTCGCGCCAACGATGCCGAGTTCCTCGAGATAACGGGGAGCATAATCCAACGGTCCGTGAGGCGCCGCGTAGGCCACGTACAAGAAAAACGGACGGTCGGATTTTTGCTCCCCAATCAGCCGCTCCGTTTCCGCGGTGATCAAATCCGTGGTGTAGCCCGGCTCCCAAATTGGCTCTTCGTTCCGGTGCCAGTCATAGACGGTAAAATGAGAGGGCGTGTGGTGGAGGATCGTTTTGTGCATGTAGTCGACGCCCCAAGAGTAGAATCCGTATTGGTGATTGAAGCCTCGCTGGAGGGGCAGGTGCTCCTTTTGCCACTCCCCGAGGTGCCACTTCCCCACCACCGCGGTAAAATAACCGGCATCCTGCAAGGCATTGCCAAGGGTCTTCTCTTTTGTATCCAAACCGTGGATCCGACGCGTCTTCACCCCGTCGGGTGTCTCCGGCAGGTTCAGCCCCAGACGTTCCAAAAACTCAATCTTGCCGAAGTCCTCCGATCGCCAGTCCATCCAGGTGCGGAACGGATACCTGCCAGTCAAAAGCGCAACTCGCGTGGGAGAACACACGGATTGCGCGTAGAATTGAGTAAGCAGCAGCCCTTCTTTCGCCAAGCGATCGATATTGGGCGTGAAGCGCGGATCCCCGCCGTTGAAGCCGGTGTGCGCCCAGCCCAAGTCGTCGGTCATGATGAGGACGATGTTGGGCGGACGGGCCGTGGACGGCGTTGCCGCCTGGACGACAGATGCGATGAGTCCAAGGAGTGCGAGAAACCCGCTTAACAGCAGGGATCGCTTCACTTGCGGGTGATTCAGCGGTGTAATCATAACGGAAGGGGGTTTTCGGGTGTGTGTGCGTGGTGCCATCCCGAGCTTCGGCGGCCGGCATTTTCGAGGAAACGGTTAAGTAGGGGATAGGGGCAAAGGGGTGGGTTAAGAGGGGCTGCAGACCGAGCGCTGAGGGGGGGCGCATCAGCCCGTCATCATTTCGCACTAGAAGAAAAGCTCGACTGCGGTGTCTCGCTCCGTCTTGCCCACTGTAGCGCTGAATTGCCTGCTGGTATTGTGCTTTTCGGACAATCACTTTTCCAATCCGGCCAGCCATGACTTCGCTGTGACGCGCTCGCGAAGAGCGCCACGCCCGTTGGACGAGGGGGCGTCGCCCGGCGGCTGCAGGGC
>CAZRGY010000839.1:0-1690 GCA_964599715.1 uncultured Verrucomicrobiota bacterium
CAAAGTGGGCGACGAAATCACCTTCGAACTGCACGCGGATGCTGACCGGCATTGGATCCAAAACCTGAAACGCATCGGCACCAGCAGCGGCAGCTCCTCCATGGTGCCACCCTCCAGGGCCGCTGCGTTAAAACCACGCCTCGATCCCTCACTCAAGGTCGGTGACATGATGCCCGATTTCGCCTTCACCAGCGAGCGCGGCGAGGAGATCAAGTTCTCGCAGTATCGCGGCCAGGTGCTCGCGTTCACGTTCATCTTCACGCGCTGTCCGCTCCCGGATTTCTGTCCGCGCATGGGTTATCAGTTCTCCGCCGCCCGGCAGAACTTGTTGGAGAACTCCAGCAGTGTGACGAATTTCCAATTCCTCTCCCTCTCCTTCGACCCTGAGTTCGATCTGCCGCCTGTGCTGACGCGCTACGCGAACAGCTATCGCAAAGGCAACGCCGACCGCTGGCTCTTCGCCGTCGCCAGCATGGACGTGCTCAAACAACTCGCACCGCTCTGCGACCTCCAGATGACGAAGGAGGCCGGCAGCATCTCGCACAACCTCCGCACCGTGGTGCTCGATCCGCAAGGCAAGGTCTTTCGCCAGTTCGATGGCAACGGCTGGACCGGTGACCAATTGGCCGAGGCGATGCGCAACGCCGCCGCCGTGAAGGAAACCGCCCAGCCGTGAATGCACTTAAATCTCTCCGCATGAAAATAGCTCCCAACTTTCTGATCGCCTGCGCCCTGCTGACCGCACTGATTTCTGCCCCCACGCAAGCCGCCGAGCACGGTCACGGCCCCACCAAACAACGCGTGGGTGTGCATAGCCTGGATGTCTATGCGGATGGCAATACGCTGCACCTCTTGCTCGCGGATTATCAGGCGGATGGCAAACCCGTGCTGATGCATCAACGCTCGGCGGATGGCGGCATGACCTGGTCCACACCCGTGCGCGCCGATGGTGGCTCCACCGCTCCCAGCACACCGCATCGCGGCAATGACGCCCAGATCGCCGCCGTCGGCGATAAACTCGTCGCCGTGTGGATGACCAAAGGCACCGGCCTCTTCAATAGCGGCCCCATGGTCACCGCCATCTCGCATGATGGCGGCAAGTCTTGGAAGCCCGGTCCCAATCCTGCCGATGACGGCCTCACCACTGGCCACAGCTATTCGGACATCTGCGCGGACAGTTCCGGCGCGTTTCACATCGCCTGGCTGGACAACCGCGATGGCCGGCAAGGCTTGCGCTACGCCCGCTCAGTGGATGGCGGCGTGAGCTGGCAGAAGAACCAGACCTTGAAGACGGACACCTGTGAATGCTGCTGGAACAAATTGGCCGCGGGTCCGACTGGCCCGCTGGTGCTCTTCCGCGACAAGAAGCCGCGTGACATGGCGATCCTCAGTTCACCAAAAGGCGGCAGCAAGTGGAACAAGCAGGCCACCGTGGGCAAGTTCTCGTGGGATTTCAATGGTTGTCCCCATGTGGGCGGCGGCTTGGCCACTGAAACCAAAGGCAAGGACACACTGATCCACTCGGTCGTGTGGACGGGCAAGGCGGAAAAATCCGGCACCTATCACCTCGCTTCGCGCAATAACGGTCGCACCTGGAGCAAACCACAGCGGTTGGGCAGCAGCTCCGCCCGGCGTGGTGACATCGCCGCTGGACCAAAAGGCGTCGCCATGGTTTGGGAAGAAAGCGGCG
>CAZRGY010000840.1:0-1688 GCA_964599715.1 uncultured Verrucomicrobiota bacterium
CCCAAGAATCCCGTGGTCAAAAAAGTGGGTGACAGCGAGCAGATGAAAGTCATCGCCTACTACACGGATGGTTCCAAACGTGATGTCAGCAATGAGGCCTTTGTGGAGAGCGGCAATGTGGACATCATCAAAACGGATGACAAAGGTGTGGTGACCACACTGCGCCGGGGTGAAGCTCCAGTCTTGGCCCGCTATGAAGGAGCTTACGCCGCCACGACCATCACCGTCATGGGTGACCGTTCCGGCTTCCGCTGGAAGAACCAGCCGACTTTCAGCGAAGTGGATGAACTGGTGGAGGCGAAGTGGAAGCGGATGAAGATCCTGCCTTCGGAACTTTGCTCGGATGATGAATTCATCCGGCGCGTCTATCTGGACCTGACCGGGTTGCCGCCCAAGGCAGAGGATGTCCGCAAGTTTTTGGCGGATACGCGTGATACCCAGTTGAAGCGCGAAGAACTGGTGGATCAGTTGATCAGCAGTGAGGAATACATCGAGCACTGGTCGAACAAGTGGGCTGACCTGCTTCAAGTGAACAGCAAGTTCCTCGGGACAGAAGGGGCCAAAGGCTTCCGTGATTGGATCCGGCAGGAAGTGGCGGCCAACACGCCTTATGACGAGTTCGTCAAAAAAATCCTGACTGCCTCCGGTTCCAACAAGGAGAATCCGCCCGCATCGTATTACAAGATCCTGCGTACACCCGAAGAGACGATGGAGAACACGACCCATCTCTTCCTGGCTACGCGATTCAATTGCAACAAGTGCCACGACCATCCGTTCGAGCGATGGACCCAAGACCAGTATTATCAACTCACCGCATACTTCGCGCAGGTGGACTTGAAGTCGGATCCCGCCTCCGGTGACAAGAAGATCGGCGGGACCGCAGTGGAAGGGGCCAAACCGTTGTATGAGATCGTTTACGACAAGAAAGAGGGCGAGATCAAACACGACCGGACAGGCAAGGAAACAGCACCGCAGTTCCCATATGAAGCGACGGCCAAGGTGAAGGAAGACGCCACCCGTCGCGAACAGCTCGCCGCCTGGATCACGGCGAAAGACAACCGTTATTTCGCCATGAGTTATGTGAACCGTATCTGGGGTTATCTCACCGGCACCGGCATCATCGAGCCGATCGATGATATCCGCGCGGGCAATCCGCCCACGAACCCGGAACTGTTGGATTACCTGACCAAGGAATTCATCGCGAAGGGTTTTGATGCGCAGTATCTCATCCGTACCATCTGCAAATCCCGGACTTACCAGCTCTCCGTGCGCACGCAGAAATGGAACAGCGATGACACCATCAATTACTCACATGCCAAGGCGCGTCGTCTGCCGGCCGAAGTTCTCTTCGACAGCATCCACTTGGTGACGGGTTCGCAATCCAAGATTCCCGGAGCGGTTCCAGGCGCCCGTGCCGCATCCTTGCTGGATTCCTCCATGGGGCCGAAGGACGGCTTCCTGGCGAACCTGGGCAAACCCTCACGTGAAAGCTCCTGTGAGTGCGAACGTTCCAATGAATTGCAGCTTGGACCGATCATGGCCCTCGTCAGCGGACCGACAGTTGGGGATGCGATCAGTGATCCAAAGAATGCCATCGCCAAGCTCGTCGAGACGGAAAAGGACGACAGCAAAGTGGTGAATGAGCTCTTCATGCGTATCCTGAACCGCCCCGCCACCGAGAAGGAAAC
>CAZRGY010000841.1:0-1680 GCA_964599715.1 uncultured Verrucomicrobiota bacterium
CTGGGGAAAACACGCCACGGTGGACGAACCCCAGGAGCTAAAGAACCGGCTTCAGCAAATAGCGGCCAATAAGACGGCCAAATACGTCAATTCACCAAAGTCAAAGTAACACCAAAGCACGCCTCGCACTCTCAAACCACCAAGCAAAAATATGTGGCTATTCACTAGCTTCGAATTCCTCAGCGTGGCGCAACAACCGGGCGACTCGCTGCTCACCATAAGAGCAGGAGCGGCGATCGATTTGGAAAGTCTCTGCGCCAAGTTGTAGAGAAATTATCCCCTCCACATTTCCTCAAGCCATTCGAGTCTGCGTTCAAGTAAAGGGATGAAGTCGTTAATCCAAAACTCACAAGATACGTGCCCACTGCTCATTCCGCCTCTGGCGAAACGACTTACAAAGAAAAATTCACGTTCTTTGACACTATGGCCCGTCAATGCGGTGAATGCCGAACCAATGCATGTCGCCAACGCCCCCTTGGATGGTGGTAATTCTACTTGGCACAATGCTCGCCGCATCTCGATCCACAGGAACGGACTTCCACGCAACCCCCACTGTTGAGGGGCTGGGTGAAATAGGTCCGAAACCGTTACCAATTCCCGCTCAAATGGGAAAGTGCACCTCTTAGCCGATTCGCTCTCCAGCGTCGGCATGAAGCGGTCGTTCCAAAAGTCCACATCACCAACCATTGCGAAGGCGTCACCTAAACCCTGGTCTAAGGCAATCTGAGTTCCGCGTGCTGACGACAAGGAAACACCAGTGACAGCTCCGAATACCGAAGACACCCGATTTTTGATGTCACCAATTGTCCCTCGGCACGGCTCAATGCCGAAGCAGGCAATCAATTGATCACAGATAAGTTGGTTCCCATCATAAACTCCAAAAAGTGAAGGTGTGGCAGCAACCTTCCGAATCAGCTGAGCGATAGTGCGTTCCCGCGGAGCCAACACATATTCCAAGTCGAGCCGCTCGGGGTGCTTTTCTCTCGCAACATCTGCCGGGGTCTGTCCTTTGTGAGTTTTCAACCCTATGTCCGCTCCCAACTTCAGGAGTTGGCCTACTACAGCCAGCGATGCTCCGTGCCATGCCGCCTGATGGAGAGGCGTGTAGTGTTTCGGTGGCGTGGACAGATTGATGAAACCGGGGTGCTCTCGCAGAAGGGGTATCAGTGACTCCCATCGCCCCTCGAAAGCTATTTTGCGTATTTGCTCTTCCATATCCATTTGTGTCCTTTAATTGATTCCGTTAATTCAGCCTCTTCCACCCCAATGCATCCAGATCATCACCATGGCGGCGGTGTCCAGTTTGCAGTAATTGAGCAGGAGCTGCTTCTGGACTTCCTTAAACTTCTGGTCTGACCGGCGCAAACCGAACATCATTTCCTGGTAGGTTCGGATTGCCCCGGTCCCTTCCCGAACCGCTTCCACCGTTTCCTCTTCGCCCTCCCCATCGAACGGCAACGGAGCAAGCGTTTTGTAGGGATCAATGATTTCCCCCTGTTTGAGATACTCGGAAAACCAGGCGTGATTCCGAACCGCTGCATCTTCGAACCACACGGCCGGCAGGACGTGCTTGATGTCGTAGACCACGCCGGGGTCGGCGAGACAGGCGCGGACGCCCTCGGCGCCCATGGCCCGGAATTCACGGTGTGCGACCGCCATCACCACGGCGTCGTAGGCGCC
>CAZRGY010000842.1:0-1669 GCA_964599715.1 uncultured Verrucomicrobiota bacterium
GGGTCGCTTTCCAGCGTCGCCCTGTCCTCCGCTCAGATCCCATCATCTTAAACCCTTCCGCTACTCGCGGCGAAAAAATTACACTCAACTATTGACACGGGCGGGGAATACTTCCAGTGTCGCTAGTATGTGAAGTGTCCGGTGAGATTCACACATGATGTGTCCGCTTTGAAAAAAGAGGCGTCAGGCTGGAGGGGTGATAGACCCATGCTGGTACGCCGCCTCGGAAACGGAGCGGATGATGAAGCTGCAAGATGTGTTGTTGAAGGCGATGGCGAAGAAGATCACATGGTGGGAAGCCGCCGAGATCATCGGCGTCACGGACCGGACGATGAGAAGATGGCGGGAAAAGATGGAGGAGTTCGGCTACACAGGATTGGCGGACCGGCGCAAGGGAAAACAGAGCGATCGGCGGGTGCCACTGGCGCAAGTCGAAGAGGTGCTGCGACTGTATCGGGAGGTGTACTTTGATTTGAATATCCGGCACTTCCACGAGAAGTTGCAGGAAGAGCACAGCATCAAATTGAGCTACACCTGGGTGCAGAAGGCGCTGCAGGGCTCTGGGCTGGTGGCGCGAGGCAGAGCACGAAAGAAGCATCGCAGGAGAAGGGAACGGCGCCCACTGCCGGGCATGATGCTGCACATTGACGGGAGCAAGCACCAATGGTTCGGCGATGACCGCTGGCACGACCTGATTGTCATTCTGGATGACGCGACCAGCGAAATCTATTACGCGCAACTAGTGGAGGAGGAATCGACCAGGACGGTGATGGAGGGGTTGCGTGAGGTGATCAAGAAGAAGGGATTGTTTTGTTCGCTCTACAGCGACCGGGGCAGCCACTTCTTCGTAACCGTGAAAACAGGCGAAAAGGTTGACAAAAACAGGCTTACGCAGGTTGGCCTGGCGATGAAAGAACTGAGTGTTCAGATGATCCCGGCGTATTCGCCGCAAGCGCGAGGAAGGAGCGAACGGAGCTTTGGAACCTGGCAGGGCCGTCTGCCACAGGAGTTACGGCTGGCCGGAATCACCGCGCCGGAAGGAGCCAATCAGTTCTTGCGGGCTCAATACATTGCCGAGTTCAACAACAAGTTCACGGTGAAGGCCGCCGAGGAAGGGACGGCATTTCAGCGCACCACACGCACCGATCTGGAGTGGGTCTTCACAGTGCAGACAGAGCGCGTCGTCGACAACGACAACACGGTCGCGATCAAGGAGCGCGACTGGCAATTGGACAAGTGTCAGTTCCGGAGTTCGCTTGCCGGCTGCACGGTGATCATCCACGAGCATCTGGACGGCAACGTGTCGATCCGTTACGGCCCGCATGTCGTCGGACGATTCACCGCCGATGGTCAGAAGCGAACAAGCAAAACGGCGAAGGCGGAGGGCCGTGGAAAAGGCGGTGCCGTGGACCCCGTGGAAAACCAAAAAGCGGTTTCCCACCGGGCCCACCGCCCCTTGGAAATCCCGCCGCGGGATTCCCACTTTCCCACCGCCCCGGAGAGGACGGTACTAATCAAGCCGAGCCGAAAACCCCGATCCGCAAGCCGCAGAGGCGCGGCGGGTCAAATCAACTAACCGGACAGATCGTGTGTGAATGAAACCGGACAGATTGACAAACTACGGACAGCGGGGAATACTTCCAGCGGGGAATACTTCCAGGACGCTCTG
>CAZRGY010000843.1:0-1668 GCA_964599715.1 uncultured Verrucomicrobiota bacterium
TTCAGCCGGATTGTTCATCACCGCTGAAGCCACCCGGGCCGGGTAATTCTCAACAGGCAACGACTTCGGCCACATCCCCCACGCCACCGCCCCGATGACGATACCCGCCGCCAGCGCACTCCCATGCTTCAGCCATCCGCCACCCTGCGGTTGAGCCTTATCTCCACCAAATAATGGCGAGGTGATCCCCGTTGCCTGCTCCCGCCGCTGTGATTCTTTCTGCGCCCAAGCCAGTAAACCGGCCTCCGCATCTTGAAAAATAAACCACAACCGCCGTGCCTCCGCTGAACCTTTGAGCACCGCGCCAAGCCGTTCATGCTCTTCCGGCGTGATAGTCCCATCTGCTTTGGCCACGAATAGCCGGTGGAGTTCTTGCTGATCCAGGGCCACGCTCATGTCTGCGCCTCCTGCGTGAGCTTGCGCTGGACGCATTCCCCCAACAAACGGCGCAGGATGCTCAACTTGTTGTACAGCGTCTGCGGCGCCCGGCCCAACCGCTGTGCCAACGCCTCCACCTGCATGTCATTCAGGTAAAACTCGCGGACCAGTTCACGTGAAGGGGCATCCAGTTCCTCTATGCAACGTTCCATCGCCTCAAACCGGGCATCCCGCTGCTCCAGATCCACCATCCGCTCTTCGGCCAGTCGGGCCATCAGTTCGTCATCGAAATGCAATTTCGACCGCGCCGCCACCCGTTGAAAATTCTTGGCCTCGTAAAAGGCAAAACTGCTCGCCCATGCAAAGAAATCCTGGGTCTGGTCGAACTCCCCGAACTTACGCCACATCGTCAGGCTGGCCCGTTGCAACACATCCTCTGCATCCGCACTGTTGCCCAGCATCACCCGCAGAAAAGCCAGCAACCGTCCATGCGTGGCGTTCAGCAGCGTGATGACCCGCTCGCTGGGCTCCGTCGTCGGCACCGGTTGGTTTAGGTCTGCCATTCAGAAGGTATTGTATTGAACTGGGTCCAACTTACCGAAAAATTTTCACCTGAGCAGATAAATCGTTCAAACGCGAAAAAGGGTTTGCTCCCGCCATTCTCACTCCCCTAGTTTGCGCCCGTCCCTATCACTGCGGCTTGCTGTACAAACCAAAAAAGTAACGTGCGCCGATCTGCCCATATCACCATCCTCGTGCTGCTCGTCCTGGCGGTGGGCATCAACTATATCGACCGCGGCACGCTCTCCGTCTCGAAGTCCAATATCTCGGCCGAATTCGCTCTGAATTCCACGCAGATGGGTTTTCTTTTCTCCGCCTTCTTCTGGAGCTATGCCCTGTTTCAATTGGTCGCCGGCTGGTTGGTGGACCGCTATGACGTGAAATGGGTTTACGCCCTCGGGTTTCTTATCTGGTCCCTGTCCACCGCAGCCATGGGCTTTTTCTCCGGGTTCGCCGTGTTCTTCGGTTTGCGCCTGATGCTGGGCATCGGCGAAAGCGTCGCGTATCCGGCAACTTCCAGGATTTTGGCCGCAAACTATCCGGAAGAACAACGCGGTTTTGCGAATGCACTGATCGATGCCGGTTCCAAGATCGGCCCCGCGTTGAGCATGTTATTTGGGGGGCTGTTCGTGGCCGAATTCGGCTGGCGAGCGCTCTTCATTGTGATCGGTTTGGGCAGTCTGCTCTGGTTGATACCATGGTTGTGGCTGGTCCCTTCCGAGAAAAGCA
>CAZRGY010000844.1:0-1668 GCA_964599715.1 uncultured Verrucomicrobiota bacterium
TCGCGCCGCGCGTCTTCGAGCAGCGACTCGAACCGCTCCTTCTGCTCGGCGAACAACCCTTGCAGAATCCCCACCTCACGCTTGTCCGGCACGCGCCCCGTCAAAAGGCGGAAACCATTCACGATCCGCTTATCCACCGCTTGCGGTTCCGCCTTCACGAGCTTCTCCGCCAGCACGCGCGAAGCCTCCACAAACTGCGGATCGTTCAGCAGAACCAACGCCTGCAACGGTGTCGAGGTCGTCTCCCGCTTCGCCGTGCAGATCTCGCGCGACGTCGCATCAAAGCTCACCATGGACGGCGGTGGCGATGTGCGACGCCAGAACGTATAGAGACTGCGCCGATACAGCTTCTCGCCCTTGTCCTGCACATACGTCTTCCCCGTGCCCGCTTCTTCCCAAAGCCCTGCCGGTTGATACGGCTTCACACTTTGTCCACCTATGGTCGGATTCAGCAACCCGCTCACCGCCAGCGCCGCATCGCGTATCTGCTCCGCCGCCAGCCGATGCCGTGGTCCATGCGCGAGTAACAGATTCTCCGGGTCTTTCGCCAAATGATCTTTTGCTGGCACGGACGATTGCCGATACGTCGCCGACATCAGGATGAGCTTGTGCAACGCCTTCCGGTCCCAGCCCGATTCCATGTAATGCCGCGACAGCCAATCCAGCAACTCCGGATGCGTCGGCCGCTGGCTCTGCGCGCCGAAGTCTTCCACCGTCGATACCAGCCCACGTCCGAAGTGCAGTTGCCAGATGCGATTCACCGCCACGCGCGCCGTCAGCGGATTCCGCGCATCCGTCATCCATTTCGCCAGGCCCAACCGGTTTTTCGGATACTCTGCGGGCATCGCCATTATGCGCTCCGGTGTTCCCGGAAAAACCTCATCCGCTGGCGCATCATACGCGCCGCGCTTCAGCAGGTACGTCGGACGCGGCTTCGGCAGCTCCTTCATCATCATGATCTGCTGCACGCTGTTCGCCAGGGCGTTCTCCCCCTCGCGCAGCTTCTTCAGCTCCGCCTGTGCCTGACGATACTCCACGTCCTGCCGGTTCAGATAATGTGCGAACAGCTTGTCATCCGCCACCACCTGCGGCTCTGTCGCAAGCAAACTCGCCACCTCCAACTCCGTCAGTGCCACGTCATAAACCGCGAACTCATCGATCATCCCGTTCTTAAAACCATTGTCGCGAAACCGCCCCGCCAACGTCAGCGGAATCTTGTCCGCCTCCGCATCACCCCACTCCGCGCGATGAATGATATCCCGCGTCAATTCATCCCGCACCATATCCATCGCCAGCTTCTTCCCGTTCACATAGAGCGCGACGCCTGCCGCTTTGCTGGACCCATCATACGTCACCGTGACGTGCGACCACTCATTCAGCGGCAACGCCTCCTTCGCCCGCACGCCGATCGCATCACCCGGCCAGAAGTGGATAAGCCCAAAGAACGGCTTGCCCTCCTCCAAGACCAGTTCATACCCGCGGCTCCCGGAATCACTCCACGCCCGCGAACGATGAAACACCACCGCCCGAGATTGCTTCTCCGTCGGGTTCACCCACAGCGCAAAAGAGAACGCATCCGTCCGCTTGAACTCGCCCACGCCCTTGCACTCCAGCTCATTATCCCCGCTGAACAGCAACGCTTGTCCCAGCTTGCCCGCCACCGCTTTC
>CAZRGY010000845.1:0-1664 GCA_964599715.1 uncultured Verrucomicrobiota bacterium
CTTCCCATATGATGCGTGATGATTGATGCGCGGAGAAACCCCCATGAGAACAACTCTTTCTATTGATGACGATGTCCTGCTTGCAGCCAAGGCGATCGCGGGTCAACAAGGGCGCAGTTTGGGTGAAGTGGTATCCGAGCTTGCGCGGCGCTCGCTGAAACGACCCGCCTCCCAGGCCAAACGTAACGGCATTCCACTTCTGACATCTCGCCCCGGCTCCCCCCCCGTGACGATGGATCTCGTGAACACCCTTCGGGATGAGGCACCGTGACATACCTTCTCGACGTAAACGTCCTGATTGCCCTGATCGATCCGGCCCACGTCGCCCATGACGATGCGCATACTTGGTTTTCAAACAAAGGTAACGCGTCATGGGCCAGCTGTCCGATTACAGAAAATGGAGTGGTGCGTATTCTCGGCAATGCGAAGTATCCGAACTCCCCCGGATCTCCTGCCGTCGTTGCTGGGATCGTAGAGCAACTGCGCGCCTTGCCCGGTCACAGTTTCTGGGCCGAAGATTTTAGTCTTGTCGGATCTGACGCTCTTGACTCAAGCCGAATCCTGACCTCCGCACAAGTCACGGATACTTACCTACTGGCTCTGGCAAAGGTTCGTGGCGGTCAACTTGCCACATTTGACCGGCGTCTGTCCGTGGATGCGGTGAAAGATGGAAAGGCCACTCTTCATCTGATTCCGGCCGGCAAAACTATGTGAACACACCACCGAGGTAAGGAGCGCCAGAGTGACAGATGAGGCGGATGAAACGTGGCCTTCCAAGGAACTTAGGGCGCGGGCGAGTCGACAAGCACAAGTTCTTCGTGACTCGGCAACAGAGGGCGGTTTGCGATTTCAGGCGTATTTGCCGCCCAGACTCGCTCTCTGGGTCCTTGATCGGATCGAGCGAGGCGTGTTCACCGACCCATCCGAAGCTGTCTTCGTGCTTCTCGATGAAGCCCGCGAGCTGGAGCCGCATCTGGATCTGCGACAGGAACTGTTGAAGCGCCGGATTTTGAGTGCAGCCAACGATCCGCGTCCCGGCGTCTCTTTTGATGAATTCATGGTTAAGCTTGAAGCAACGCGAAAGAAACCTCGGCCTGAGCCGGCCGTATGGCTGCCCAAAGAAGATGACTGACACTCAGACTCTGGTAATACTTATTTGAAAACCGTCGTTTAGTAGCGATAGATGAAACTGCAAAAAAGACTGTTTTAATGCCACTCATCGGTTATGCCCGCGTATCGACCGAGGATCAGACCCCCCTGCCCCAGTCGCAGGCCCTGAAATCTGCAGGTTGCGCCGAGATCCATGAGGAACAGGCCTCGGGCGGAAACCGTGCCCGGCCCGTGCTGGCGCGCGTGCTGGAACGCGTCGCCAAGGGAGACACGCTGGTGGTCGTGCGGATCGACCGGCTGGCGCGGTCGCTGTCGCATCTCCTCGAGGTGATCGAACGGCGGGAGGCAAAGGGCGCGTTCTTTCGCTCGATCGAGGATCCGATCGACACGGCTTCTCCTCAAGGCAAGTTCACCCTGCAGGTGCTGGGTGCTGCTGCCGAATTCGAACGTGCCTTGATCCGCGAACGTACGAAGGCGGGGCTGGCCAGCGCCCGCACCAAGGGCCGCGTGGGCGGGAACCCTGGGCTGCGGGCCAAAGACCCTGCCGCTCTTCG
>CAZRGY010000846.1:0-1661 GCA_964599715.1 uncultured Verrucomicrobiota bacterium
TTGCGCCTCACGAAACTCTCTCGGAATCTCACGAAGCGACTTGAAGATATCAAGGCCACCAAATGCAAGGACATTCAGTCCTACAACTCTCGTCGCGTGGTCCTCGATGGCAAGCAACCCCCCATGCGCCGCATTGTTATCGTGATCGATGAAATTGCCGAGATTATGCTCATCTCGCCGGATATCGACAGCAGCGTTTGCTTCCAGGCGCGCCACGCCGTCAGTCGTATCGCCCGCCAGGGACGAGCCGCCGGTATGCATCTCGTTTTAGCAACCCAGCGCCCAGATGCCACGGTCATCGATCCGCAGATCAAAGGCAACATGCCCGGCCGACTGTGCTTTCAAATGCCAGACATCACCTCCAGTTTGGTTGTCTTAGATAGCAAACGAGCTTTCGACCTACCGGCAGTGCCTGGTCGCGCCATTTATCAGTCGGGGCTACGTACCGTTGAAGTACAGACACCGTTTCTTGACATCGCGACTACGGAGAAACTGTTGCACGCAGTTCCGCGCACCCCCGAGCCACCACCACCTCCTGCGCCGGAGCCAAGTGACACTGGGAAAGGGGTCAAGCGCTCACTCACGATGCTGAAAGGTAAGTCCCATGAAGCGAACTAAGACAAAACTGACCGAAGAGCGCGACCTTCCCCTGTTAAACTTTCTTTGGCGATGGAAGGTTTGCAGCACTCAGCTTCTACACCAAGCATTCTTTGCGGGTCGGTCTCCCAAGACCTCTTATGAGCGTCTTCGGGAACTTGAGGCCGCAAAATACATCCAACGTCGTTCCACATGTGACGGACTCTATGCGTACTGGCAGCTATCCAAAAAAGGATTCACCAGCATCAAAGGCTCTGTCGATGGAATATCCGTCGATGGCTTTCAACCAAACTCAGCCGAGCATGACCTCATTGCTACGGGAATCCATTGCGAGGGATGGCTGCAGTGCATGCCCGACGACGCCGACCTCATGACCGAACAGGAGTTGACTTGCGTCCGACCTGAAACTTGGAGCGCTTGGGTGCCCCGCCACTTAGCCCGGCGACCGGATGGTTATTGGTTTCGTGGCTGGCGTGACCGATTCAAAGTCATTGCCCTGGAAGTTGAACTGCACCCCAAGAGCAAGGGATGGTTCCGCGAGATACTCGCTGCGTATGCCTGGAATGAAGAGATCCATGCCGTCATCTGGGTCACGCAGCGACCGTGTATTGAAAATCGAATCATCTCTTTGCCACGGCCCCATGACACAGGAATCGGTCCGACACATACCATCATCAGTCTCGACGATGTACTCGCCAATGGGTGGCGGGCAACCATGAGTACGCCCATCGATGGTTGTTCAAGCCTCGCGGAACTCCTGCATCCTGAGGGGCAGACAGAGGGCAGAACCTTCGGCCCCTTGGAAAATCTCAGCAAGCGAAAAGTCGCCGTGTCTTCGACGCGTTGCGCGCTACAGCCGCAAAGTGCGGCTCCCTAAATAATATACCCACACACCCATAATTACGCACCCGACAGAAAAAAAGACAACAACAGGAGCTCATCCATGCATGTCATACCCATCATCCTCTTCCTCACATCCAGCCTCACCATCAGTAGTTGCTCCACACCCATGAAGAGCATGTCCCTTGGCTCGGTCATTGGGGCCAGTATCGGGCTCACACTGG
>CAZRGY010000847.1:0-1661 GCA_964599715.1 uncultured Verrucomicrobiota bacterium
GTGCCGTATCTGCTCCACATCCCGGTGCAGGAAGGGGATTCACCCAAACCCGCAGGCCAACCCGAGATCCTGCTGGAAGGTTGGGAAGATCAGGATACGCACGAGACTTTGAATTCCTTCACTTGGGGACCAGATGGCTGGCTCTACGGCTGTCACGGTGTCTTCACCCACTCGCACGTGATAGTCGACGGGGCTCCAGAGAGTGAACGGCAGTTCATCAATGCAGGCATCTGGCGCTTTCATCCTATCAAGAAGAAGTTTGAACTCTTCGCCGAAGGCACCAGCAATCCTTGGGGCTTGGACTTCAATGAATATGGTCACGCGTTCATCGAGGCCTGCGTCATCCCGCACTTCTGGCACATCATCCAGGGTGGGCGCTATCAGCGGCAGGCCGGGGCGCACAATCCCGCTTCCATCGCCGAGATGAAACGCATCGCGCCTGATTATTTTGCCCAGGACTTCAACCGCGGAAATGTGCGGCCACAGCATCCCTACATCTTTGATGACATCAAAACCCACGGCGACCATGTGCATTACGTGGGGGATCGTCCTCATAGCGGCAACAATCGCTCCGATGCCGTTGGTGGTGGTCACGCTCACGCTGGCCTGATGTGCTACTTGGGCGGCAGTTGGCCCGCGGAGTATCAAGGTAAAGTGTTCATGAACAACATCCATGGCCAGCGCATCAATGTGGATAACCCGGTGCGCACAGGCTCCGGTTACGTCGGCAAACACTCACCGGATTTCGCGAACTTTAATGACCGCTGGTCGCAGATCATCAACTTGAAATATGACCAAGACGGCTCCGTTTACATGATCGACTGGTATGACAAACAGCAATGTCATCGTCGCGAGCCCGAAGTGCATGACCGCAGCAACGGTCGCATCTTCAAGGTGATCTATAACGAACAGAAAGTGACCAAGGTAGACTTGGCCAAAGCGTCCGATTCCGAGTTGGTGAAGTATCAGACGCACTCGAATGAATGGTATGCCCGCACGGCCAAGCGCCTGCTGCAAGAGCGCGCCGCCAAGGGAAAACTCTCCAAGAACGTGGCGGGCGAGCTCATGAAACTCATGAACGACAGCAAGGAATCGAACATCAAGCTGCGTGCCCTCTGGACATTGCACGTCATCGGTGGGTTTGATGCCGCTACCGCGGAGAAGATGCTCGCCAATAGTGATGAGTATGTCCGTGCGTGGACGGTGCAGTTGCTTGCCGAGAGCGGGCAGCTTACGGGCAAGGTGGCGAAGCAGTTCAAGGGCATGGCGGCTGATGACGCCTCACCCATGGTGCGCATGTATCTGGCCTCCGCTCTTCAAAGAATCCCCAGTTCCCAGCGTGCGGATATCCTCCAAGGATTACTGACGCATGCGGAAGACGCGAAGGACCACAACCTGCCGCTCATGTATTGGTATGCGACCGAGCCGGTGGTGGCTGAGCAACCGGCACTCGCCCTCAATCTGCTCTCCAGCTCCAAGATTCCGCTGATCCGCGAGTACATCGCCCGCCGTATGACGATGGATCATAAAGCCGTGGCTGCGAAATAATCTGATACGCCATTCCTCATGAGATTCTTAAAGAACGTTACCGCCGTCACTGTCGCCGGACTCTTGTTGGTCGCGTCCAGTTTTGCTCAATCAGCGAATGATACCCTGTCTCC
>CAZRGY010000848.1:0-1660 GCA_964599715.1 uncultured Verrucomicrobiota bacterium
CCCAACAATAACAGGCTTGTCACAGCCAGATATGCCAAACGGCGTTTCATCACCCCAAGCTAACGCATCGCTTCACCAGATGAAACAGGTAAAGCTTGATCATCCGTGCGTGGACGCTTGAGTTTAAAAACCGTGAAGTGTTGGTCGAATTTCAAGTAATCGCGCCCATAACGAAGTGGAGCATTCTCCACCTCCTCCGACACATCGAACACCTTGGCCACTTGGTAATTCTGCGCCAGAAATGAATCGCTCTTGGCCAGTTCTGGTTCGTATTCACTACGCCGCAGCACCACCCAGTCGGGTTTCAGCACCGCCAGAAGCCGGAGGTCCAGATAGTCCAGATAACCGGTCTCCCGGCGCGCCGCGATGACTTCCGGCGAGGAGAGTCCCGGCCAGTCGAGCATCTTCAATCCGGAGAAATATCCGATGTAACCAAGGCATTCGAGGAACACCGTATCCTGCGGGCTCGCCGCCTGTTCCCGCAGCCACAGCCCCAGCTTGGTCCGCAGACCGTTCTCCACGATCTCCTGCTGCGTGCGCATCTGCTTGGCCGCTAGAGTGAGCGTGCAGAAATGCACCAATACCACCCCGCACACGAGGGCTGCCATGCCCGTCTGACACACCCGTCTCACTTCCGGGACTTTTAGCTTGGTCAGGCGAAGGGTCAACCGGCTGACGGCATCAGCCAACGGCAGCAATCCCAGCAAAGTGACCGGTGGCAAGTACCAAGAGAAAGGATGTGGCGAAATACGGGTCAAATAAAAGTGACCGCCCACGAACGCAAGCGAACAGGCTCGCGCCAGCGGATTTCCACCAGGGATAATCCAGTAGACAGCGGGCAGTATAGGCACCAATCGCCAGACCCATATTCCCACTCCGGGCCACGGTCCATAATTTGGCAAAGCCGGGGCCAGAGTGGCGAACAGGCTGGTATCCTCATAGAGAACTTTGACCGGAAAGGCGACGGCGGCCCGCAGGTAAGCAAGAGTTTCGATGTGCGCCCGGCCCAATCCTTTGGCCACGATGGTATTTGGCACCGGCGACCCATAATAGCTCCACGCCCAGAGCAACCACGGAAGATACAGGCAGGTGGTGACCAAGCCGGCCTTGAGGAAAATCGGCAGATGCTTCTGCGCGGATACCTTCCAGTTCTTCCAGCCCAAGCTGAACAACGCATATGCCAACGCCGTCATGCCGATGTAGATGAATGCATCCGGACGCGTCCACATCAGCCCCGCCCATGCGCAGCCCAATAGTTTCCAGCCGTGTTTGTCCAGTTGCACGAGGGCATACAGCGTCAGCGTCAGAAAGAAAACCAACATGGCTGTCTCCATTCCGTTGATGCTGTAATCCACTGTCTTGGCATCAAAGGCGAACAGGCCGATGAGCAAAATCTTAGCCCACCTTCCCCACCCGGCGTGGATGGCCAGGCGGTAGAGGAACACGGCGGTCAACCCGAGGAACGCGCACGCCACCAGTCGAAACAGCCATACCCCCACCGTGTCACTTTGGTTAAGGGTGATGGCACTGCAAACGGCCGGCAGCAATACGCCCAGCGGGGACGTGAACGTATGCACGCGTTGCCCCTCGGTGAAGACCAGCCCCTTGCCCATGGCGAGGTTCTTACTGGCGCGATAAGTGATGTAGTAATCTTCCCAGA
>CAZRGY010000849.1:0-1658 GCA_964599715.1 uncultured Verrucomicrobiota bacterium
CCCAACGGGCCATAAGACTCCAGCCTAGGGCAGCAAGCCTGCCCTGGGTGAATCGATGTCAAGACGGCGGCCTGAATGGCCGCCAGAGCCAACCTTCAAAGCAGAGGTTCTCCGTTCGCAAAGCGAACCCAAGATTCTTAGCAGCGGCTTTTCAAGCCGCTGTTATGCCAACCAAATGATCACGGTCACGTAGTGACCGAAGAACTTGAAGTCACAACCGGCTCCATCGTCGCTACGCGACGAATTCCTCATTTAAAAAATCACGGCGGCTTGAAAAGCCGCCGCTAAGAATCTTTTGTGCCTGTCGGCACAGGCAAAAACCTTACTTCGCCGTCACCACCACGTAGTTGCGTTTGCCTTTGCGCAACAGGATGTGTTTGCCGAAAAGCAGATCGTTGGTGACCAGCAGACGCGCGATGTTCTGTTCGCGTTCGTTGTTCACATTGATACCGCCGCCTTCCACGTCTTTGCGCGCCTGACCTTTCGAATTCGCCAGACCGGCGAGCACCAGCACATCCAGCAAACCGGCCCCAGCACCTTCGATCTGCTCGCGGGGAATCTCTTTCGTGGGCACTTCACCGACGATCTCGTTGAATGTCGATTCGCCGAGTCCTTCCAGGCTGCCGCCGAAAAGGATCTGGCTCGCGCGGATGGCTTCCTGCGTGGCGTGATCGCCGTGGATGAGATCCGTGCAGGCTTTCGCCAGCGCCTTGTGCGCTTCACGCGCACCGGGGTTCTCGTTGTGCTTGGCCTCCAGTTCCGCGATCTCTGCTTGTGGCAGGAACGTGAAGAACTTCAGGTAACGGATGACATCGCGGTCGTCCGTTTTGATCCAGAACTGGTAGAACTGGTATGGGCTCGTCTTCTTCGGATCCAGCCACACGGCGCCGCCTTCGGTCTTGCCGAATTTCGTGCCGTCCGACTTCGTGATCAGCGGCAGCGTCACACCGTAGCCGTAGCGGCTCGCCTTCTTGCGCAGCAGGTCGATGCCTGCCGTGATATTGCCCCACTGGTCGCTACCACCGATCTGCAACTCGCAATCGAACTCTTTGTTCAAGTGGTAGAAATCGAACGCCTGCAGCAACTGGTAGCTGAACTCCGTGTAGCTGATGCCCACCTCGCGATCTTCCATGCGGGCGCGCACGCTTTCCTTGGCAACCATCTGGTTGACCGTGAAAAACTTGCCGATGTCCCGCAGGAAATCGAGGAAGCTCAATTGTGCCGTCCAGTCCGCGTTATCCACGAGCCGGGCCGGATTCGTCTTGGAATCGAAATCCAACAAACGCCCGAGCTGCGGACGAACAGCGTTCACATTCGCCTGGATCATCTCTTTCGTGAGGAGTGAACGCTCGGCGGACTTACCGCTCGGATCACCGATGCTGCCCGTAGCGCCACCGGCCACCGCGATGGGGAAATGTCCGGCGTTCTGAAAGCGTCGAAGCGCGATCAGTGGCACCAGATGACCGACATGCAGGCTGTCCGCCGTGGGATCAAAGCCGCAATAGAGCGTGATGGGCTTTTCGGCCAGGCGTTTCGCCAGGCCTTCCACATCCGTCTGATCGGCGATTAAGCCGCGCCACTGCAGTTCCTCAATGATGTTCATGAGCGGGCCATGTTATGACGATTTGCCCCCGGGGGAAACAAGGGAAAAAGGCAAG
>CAZRGY010000850.1:0-1654 GCA_964599715.1 uncultured Verrucomicrobiota bacterium
CCAGCGCCAATTTCAAGAATACTTTCTAGTCGGATGGCACATCATCCCCTGTAATCTAGGTCCGGTTTGCATCCGTAAATGTGGCGCTATAGTATCCGGCCATGCTCCTCCGCATGACCGGCAGCGCTTGGCTTCTTCTCCTCGCTTTGAGCGTTCAGGCCCATGGCCGGCCAAACATCCTGTTGATAGTCAGTGACGATCAGCGGCCGGACACGATCTCCCAGCTCGGCAGTGACTGGGTGCGGACACCGAATTTGGACCGGCTGGTTCGCGAAGGAGTGGCGTTTACCAAAGCGACCTGCGCCAATCCTCACTGTGTTCCCAGCCGGGCGGAAATTTTGACCGGAGCCAGCGGCTTCAGGAACGGAGTCGCTTCCGCCCGCGGCAAGCTCAAGCCTGGATTCACTTTCCTCGGTGAGGCATTGCAGGCCGGCGGCTACCACACGTGGTATTCGGGCAAATGGATGAATGATGGCCAGCCCAAAACGAGAGGTTATCAGGAAACCCGTGGCCTCTTTTCTGCCGGCGGTGCCGCAGGGCGCTCCAATAGTGTCACGCATGCTCACAACGGCATCGCCGTGACCGGCTATCGCGGTTGGACCTTCAAAGCAGACGACGGCACGGTGGAATCAGAGAAAGGTGTGGGTCTGACGGCGGAAACCTCGCGTCATATCGCTGACGCCGTGGTAAACTTGATCGAGCGGAAGCCGGACAAGCCGTTCTTCATCCATGCCAATTTCACGGCTCCGCATGACCCGTTGATTCTCCCGCCTGGGTCTGACCTGAACGTGCGTACCACGAAGACATCGTTGCCGCGCGATTTTCTCCCCGAGCATCCCTTTGATCACGGCAATGCTGGCAGTCGGGATGAAAACTTGCTGCCGTTGCCCCGCACATCCGATGCGGTGCGCCGCGAACGGGCGGCTTATGCCATGGTGATTGAGGATATGGACCGGCACATCGGACGCATTTTCACGGCGTTGGAGAAGACCGGCGCGTGGACTAATACGGTGGTCGTTTTCACCAGCGACCACGGGCTGGCGCTGGGCAGCCATGGCCTGATGGGCAAACAGAACCAGTATGAACATACTATCCGCGTGCCACTTGTTCTTCGTGGCCCTGGACTGCCACTGGGTGTGAAACGTGATGCGCTATGCTATCTTCGAGATCTCTATCCTACGCTCTGTGACTTCGCGGGCATCGAAATCCCCAAGAGCGTCCAAGGCCGGAGCCTGTTGCCAGTAATCAAAGGAGAGAAGGCAACAGTGTACCCACACATCTTCGGACACTTCGAAGATGTCCAGCGGATGGTCCGCGATGAGAAATGGAAATTGATCTGGTATCCGCAGGTGAAGCGCTGGCAATTGTTCGATTTGGAGCGTGACCCTGACGAGCTAAATGACCTTTCCAACAATCCATCATATGCCGGCCAGCGAAAAAGGCTGCATCAGGCCATGGTGGACTGTTTCAAATCACAAGGGGATGCGCTGGGTTGGGAGCAATGAGCCGTCATTTCCCGTATTCCAAGTAACCAATCTTGTTCGGCTGATGGTAACTCGGCAGGCGGGTAGTGGTACAGCTTAGTTGCAGTTCAGGTTTGTTCTTGCCCCGGGAGAAGCGATAGAAGTTGGCCCGCCATACTGTGCCGGGTTTC
>CAZRGY010000851.1:0-1646 GCA_964599715.1 uncultured Verrucomicrobiota bacterium
AGACGGGGCTGGATTACTTTGGGGCGCGGTATTTGGGGAGTGGGCTGGGGCGGTTTAGTTCTCCCGATGAGCCGTTGCTAGATCAAGACCCAAGCGACCCGCAGAGTTGGAATTTGTATAGTTACGTTCGGAATAATCCTCTGATCTTCACGGATCCGACAGGGAATGATTGCGTTTATGTGAACAGCGCTGGAGATGGCGTGGATCGCGTTGACAATCAGAACACCTCAGCGGATTGTAGAAAGACTAACGGCTATTGGGTGGATGGAACGGTTACGAACGCAAGATTCGCCCATGGATCGCTAATTCTAACCGGCACCACAAACGGGGAAAACAGGACGGAGGCGTCTTATGGCCTCGGGCCGGACCCCGGCCTGATGGCATTGCAGGATGCAGGTAATCGAGCCTCGCGCGATTTGAAAACTCTAGCCGGCGTTGAGGGAATTTTTCTGGTGAGCTTGGCCGCAGTCTACGGTGGTCCCCCAGCCTGGGCCGCACTGACAACATCTGGCGGTGAGATAGCCGCAGTGGGACTGGGGGTTACCGGCACTAAGGCTGCAACGACCGTTGCCGAGAAGCTGGCGATCGAAGCGGCCCAATCGAATCCTAGGGCAGGAAAGGTATTGCAAATAATGCTCAACGACCCCAGATGGCCATCGTCCCAGGGTTGGGTAAAGATGGAAAGCAGATCACCCGGTGGAGTCGTAGTTCATTGGGTTAGAAACACGATTACCGGCGCAGCCGCCGACTTCAAACTTAAGTAGGCTTAATGAATGAAGGTAGAATGTATTTTCGCTGACGGAACTGAATTGCCCAAGCACTACATCTCGCTAGGGTATACAGCGGAAACCGTGTTTGCTCTTAAACAAGCCCATGTTTACGAGGTATACGGAACCTCAGTCTGGCGCTCTATCGTGTCGGTCCTGGTGGTGGACGAGGATGACTTTCCGACGTGGTATCCGGCGGAGGTGTTCAAAGTAGTCGACGGCACAATTCCCGATAACTGGTTTTTCAATTACTTTTCTGACAACGAATTCGGGGTTCAGGCTGTCTGGGGTCCAGAGCGCTTGGTCAAGGATGATGGGTTCTATGACGCGTTGAATGATCGTGACCCATCAGCCCTTTATATCTTTCGCAGCAAGGTTATGCGAAGTAGCCATACCGAATCAGCAAGTTCGCGGGACTCGATGTGAACTACCCTAAAGGACCGGGAACAGAATTCAACAAGATTCAGAAGTGGGAAGATCGAGCATTTGAATAGCCAATAGGACCGAAGGTGTTTGAATCATGGATTTAGTATTTCTACTTTGGCACACGCATGAGCAAGAAAAAGCGACGAGAAGCTAATTGGCGTTTACGCTAGTAGGACAGATGCCGAAAATGCTTTGGCTCGAGTTTCTGAAAAGCCCGGATTTCGAGATTACCGAGAGGGTTTAGAACTCTGCGAATACTTACTTGGAAAAGACCATTGGATCGAGGGTTTTGTCTCCGAAGAAGACGCGTCAAAAGTTTAGCTCCAAGTTTTTTGTGCTTTTCGCGAGCAGCGATTGGAGCCAACCTGCGGAAACTCACAGCCGCAACGCCTTGGGATAGATGCTGAGCGCAACGTGGGCGAAGGCGGGGGCGCTGCGTTGGGGCATCTCGAA
>CAZRGY010000852.1:0-1641 GCA_964599715.1 uncultured Verrucomicrobiota bacterium
TGATTGACTGCGTGAAGAAGGCCAAAGAATACGGCACCATCGTCAGCTACGACCTCAACTACCGGCCTTCGCTCTGGAAATCCATCGGTGGACAAAAGCGCGCGCAGGAAGTGAACCGCGAGATCGCCAAGTATGTCGATGTGATGATCGGCAACGAGGAGGACTTCACCGCCTGCCTCGGGTTCCATGTGGAAGGCGCGGACGAAAACCTCCTGCACATCGACGTCACCGCCTTCAAGAAGATGATCGAGACCGCCGTGAAGGAGTTCCCGAACTTCAAGGCCACGGCCACCACGTTGCGCGCAGCCAAGACCGCAACCATCAACGACTGGAGCGCCATTGCCTGGCATGACGGCAACTTTTTCCAGAGCCGTCAGTATCCTGACCTGGAAATCCTGGATCGCGTGGGCGGCGGGGACAGCTTTGCCTCCGGGTTTATTTACGGGCTCATGACCACCGGCGACGCCCAGAAGGCCGTCGATTACGGCGCAGCCCATGGAGCACTGGCAATGACCACCCCGGGCGACACCTCGATGGCTGACAAGGGTGAAGTCGAGAAGCTCATGAAGGGCGGTGGCGCACGCGTCCAACGCTGAGGCACGGACTCGATCTGAATTCAAAAGCCCGGATGGCGACACGTCATCCGGGCTTCTTGCTTTATGGCCTGTAGCAGCCGACGCAAGTCGGCTCTGAAGGTTTCCCGATGCAAGTCAGAGCGGACTCACGTCCGCTGCTACAAGGAAAACGTGGCCATACGTCACCGCTTTAAGCCCATCTCCGCGCCAGTCTCCGGGTCTTTGGGAACTGCCTTCAAATACACGGGGACCAAGTCTCCGGCGCGAGCGGGCGGTTTGCCATGATCCAGTTCGTAGGCGCGGGCGGCGAAGATGAGCATGAGTTCGCGTCGGGTCATATCCCTGTTCTTCATTTTCTCAGGCATCCCAGCATCGAGTGCATTTCCAACTGCACTCAAAGGAGATAACCATGCCTCAATACGCATCCGCCAAGTAAGCACCTTCCTGGCCCAAAGTTTTTCGTTAAGGTTGATTTGTTGAAATGTTTCCTGAGTCTCATCAACCTGCGAGAGGAACTGAATGACTCGGTGACAGTCAGCAATGATGAGTGAATTCGTTAAACTTGTGAGCACATCGTAGCCGTTTTGTTCCATGGCCATGCCAATAAGTTTATCAATTTTCACACCACCACGTCCGGATTCATGCGAGAAACGAACAATGTCCACGCCAAGCAGAGCTGCATCGGAATACCGGGATTCCATGGAAGCAAGACGTGCCGCAGCGTTCATCGTTCCTTGGATATCGCGAAACTTCATAAACTCGCTCATTCGAGTCTCCAAATACTGCGAGTCATAGGGGTAGGTGATTCGTGACTGGTATTGGAGACCGCTACGAACCAATTCGAGGGCAACCGAGTTTGTCTCAATCAGCCCCTTCAACTGATCCAAGCTCATGGTCTTGTAACCGCGCGGACGCATGCCGACATGTTTGCATGCAGACACGAAATAAAAATGTCCCTTCGGCTTGGGCATCGGCGGTGGGGGAACTTGCCGTTGCAGGTGCAGCACGGACCCGATGCACAAAGTGATTACCACCACAAGCGCACCAAGAAACCATCTCAGCCTGT
>CAZRGY010000853.1:0-1638 GCA_964599715.1 uncultured Verrucomicrobiota bacterium
CTTGCAAGACATCCGGGTGAAGAAATTTGTGGAGCTCTTGATCGAGATCAAGACAGAGGATTTGTCCGCGATGCAGGAGGAGGCCATTCCGGTGCGGGCGCCGCGTCCGCCGATCGATGTCAAGCCGGTGGAACTGGCGGTGCGTGAATTTACCGGAGCGAGCATGTTCGGAGCACTGTTTTCCGGGTCGGGTCTGATATTGCTGCTGGCGATGTACGGGGCCAACTTGTTTGCCGCGTATGAGGTCGCTTATTTCCGGAATTATCATTTTGCCATCGTTTGTGGTGTGGCTGCGGTAGTGCCGCTGATCGGGCCATTGATTTTCATCTGCCTGCCCACGAGAAGCAAAGAGGCACCGGTGCAATACACGGGACCCGAGCCAGGCGATTCTTCTGAGGAGTTGGAGGAAGAGGAGGAAGTGCTGGAAGCAGCGCCTGTCTATGTGGAGCCCGAGCCGGTGGTGGCACAGATTCCGGCGACACAGGTTTTCCGGCGTGGTGAGGTGGCGATCAATCGGCGCTTCATTGAGACGAAGTTTGCTCCGTTCTTCCGGGTGATCATCGGAGATGCAGAAAAGGATTTGCGCCTGGTGGTGAAGACTTCACGTGGTGAGTTCATCGGAAACCGCGTGAGCAAGGTGACGCAGACGGACATGAGCCTGCAGATCACAAATGAAGTTGGAGCATCCATCGAGGAGACCTTTCCGATCACGGACATTTTTGAGATCCAGATCCGGCATAAGGATGCGCCACCGCAATAAGCAGGGGCACCTTTTCCTAATCACATATGAAGTATAAGTCGATATTGCTCTTCGGGGCACCAGGGGCTGGCAAGGGTACCCAAGGCAAGATTCTCGGGACCATTCCCAATTACTATCACTGCGCGTGTGGTGATGTTTTCCGCAACCTGACCGTGAGTAGTGAGTTGGGACGCATCTTTATCGAATACTCCAGCAAGGGCATGCTGGTGCCGGATGAACATACGGTCAGTCTCTGGCGGCGTAATATCGAGGGCAGCCGTCAGCTTGGCTACTTTGAGCCGACGACGGACACGTTGGTGTTGGATGGTATTCCACGGAATGTTGCACAGGCTGAGATGCTGAAAGATACCTTGGATGTGCGGGGCATCCTTTATCTGACCTGCCAGGACATGGAGAAGATGGTGCAACGCCTGCAACGGCGGGCACTGCGCGAGAACCGGCTGGATGATGCGAATCTGGATGTGATCCGCACCCGTTTGGCGACGTATGATCAGGAGACCAAGCCCGTGCTGGATTATTACGGCCCGAAACTGGTGCACCAGATCGATTCCACGAACCCGCCGGTAGAGGTTCTACGCTCCATTCTGGACGTCTTGGTAAAACTTTAAACAAGGCTCCGGGCGCGATTGCGCGCGGAACAGCTTTTTATGCGCCCGGCTAGCTGCCGGGCGTTGCTTTTGATGAGTAAACGATATCGCATCATTTTCATGGGGACGGCCGAGCTGGCATGCGCCAGCTTGCGGGCTTTGCATGCCACGCCTCAATTTGAAGTGGTGCTGGTGGTGACGCAGCCGGATAAACCCAAGGGACGCGATCTCAAACTCCAGCCAACGGCGGTGAAAGCAGCGGCGCTTGAGCTTGGTTTGCCGGTGGAGCAG
>CAZRGY010000854.1:0-1632 GCA_964599715.1 uncultured Verrucomicrobiota bacterium
GTCGGAGACTTTGCTCTCTCACATCAAAGCGTGTGCTTCCATGCCGATCCATCTTCCTTCGCTAAACCGACAAGTGACCGGCACCGTCACCGAAATATCTCCCGTGGCCGACATGAACAGCCGGACCATCCGCGTGAAATATGACCTGCCTGCGGCGAGCGATTTGCGCGCTGGCCTGTTTGGCCGGGTAGCGATCCCACTGGCTTTCGTGAAATCATTGCGCGTGCCCGCCAATGCGGTGCTGCGGCGCGGCCAGTTGGAATACGTGTTCGTCCTGCAAGAAGGCAAAGCCCGGCTGCGGTTGGTAAAGACGGGTGCCGTACTGGGCGAAGAAGTGGAACTCGTCTCCGGACTGGAGCCAGGAGAACGCATCGCCACTACTGAGCTGGATAAGCTGGCGGATGGCCAGCCGGTGACTGCACGGTGAGGTACTAGGGCGTATATTATGAACGGGCCGAAACAATCCGAGGAACCAAAGCTGGGGCTGGCAGGCCGCATCGCCCACGCTTTCATCGATTCCAAGCTCACGCCGCTTATCGTCGTGGCTTCGGTGCTGCTGGGCGCTTTCGCCATCTTCATGCTCCCGCGTGAAGAGGAGCCGCAAATCAAAGTGCCGATGATCGATGTGCTGGTCGCGATGCCCGGCTTCTCGGCCAAGGAAGTCGAGGAGCGTGCCACCCGGCCCATGGAAAAACTTCTCTGGGAAGTCTCCGGCGTGGAGTATTTGTATTCCACTTCGCGCGAAGGCGAATCCTTGGTGATCGTCCGTTTCAAGGTCGGTTCCGATCCGGAGCAGAGCCTGGTGAAGATCAGCGAGAAGCTGCGCGCCAATTTCGATCGCATTCCGCATGGGGTCAGCTTCCCGCTCATCAAGCCCAAGTCCATCGACGATGTCCCGATCCTGGCGCTTACCTTTCACAGCCAGCGTTACGATCATCTGATGTTGCGGCGGTTGATGGCCCAAGTGGATGAGGCCGTGAAACAAGTGCCATTGGTGGCGGAAACGACCATGATTGGCGGGGCCAAGCGACAACTGCGTGTGCTGCTCGATCCGGCGAAACTCTCCGCCCGCAACCTGAGTCCCGCAGGAATCATCCCGATGCTGCGTCAAGCCAACCGGCAGTTCCGCTCCGGTGAACTCACCTCAGGCAACCAGTCTATCATCATCGAAACCGGCGCGTTTCTCCAGACGATGGAAGACGTGCGCAATGTAGTGGTGGGTGTGTTTGGCGGAAAGCCCGTGTATCTCCGTGAAGTCGCTGACATCGTGGACGGTGCCGAGGAACCATCGAACTACGTCTTCTTCGGAGACAAGCAATCGGTCAGCGCTGAAACCGCCGTCACACTCGCCATCGCCAAGCGGCCCGGGGCCAACGCCATTACCGTGGCGCAGGATGTCCTCAAAAAGGTGGAGGGGCTCAAAGGCACAGTCATTCCTTCCGATGTCACCGTGTCCATAACCCGGCATTATGGCGAAACAGCCGCCGAGAAATCCAATGAACTGCTGCTGCACATGGGCATCGCGGTGTTCAGTGTGTCCATCCTGATCTGGTTGACGTTAGGCTGGAGGGAATCGGGCATCGTGGCAGTGGCCATCCCGGCAACGCTCGCGCTCACGTTGCTGGTTTTCTA
>CAZRGY010000855.1:0-1624 GCA_964599715.1 uncultured Verrucomicrobiota bacterium
ATGGAAAAACGTACTAGCGGGCCTTCGACCTTGGCCTGCAATGTCAGGGTCGCGGGTTGCAGCTTCTCCATGGCATCTAGGGCATTCAATCCCAAGTTCATGACCACCTGTTTGATCTGGCCAGCTTCTGCGAGCACCATCACCGGATGAGGAGGGAAATCCCAGCGCACATGGCAATCCAGTTGGCGGATACGAAACCCAAGCATAGTGAGTGCTTCCTGACAGATCTGGCGCAAGTCCGTCTGCGCTCGCTCAATGGGACCGGGGCGGGAGAGCTGCAGCAGTTGTCGGATGATCTGGGCAGATTCCACCGCGCTGTCATGCACCATCTGACAGTAGCGGACGAGTCGGGCGGGTGCAGAGTGACGTCCCAGTTCCCTTTGGATGAGTTCCGTGAAACCGACGATGGGCACGAGCTTGTTGTTGATCTCATGCGCCACCCCACCGGCAAGGTTGTCCAGCAGGGCGGATTTTTCCTGTTGGATCATGCGGCGTTCCAGCAAACGTTGCTCCGTGACGTCATCCACCAGCAGGCAGATCTGGTTGGTCTCCTTGATCCAGCTCAGGAAGAGCAGGAGGCGGCGCTGGCCGCGGTCGGGAGTATCGATGGTCACCTCGAGCTCGGCCTTTTGGTTCTCTATCTGGGATTTCGCCAAGGAGGAAACGGCCTTCAAGAAATCCTGACGGTCAATGGGGGACATCCAGTTGAGCAAACGTTCCGGTTCATGGCGTTCGGCATGGTTTGAAAGGAGAGTCCAGAGCCGATGATTGCCATCTGTCACCTTGCCGGCGGCCGTCAGCAAGGCCACTGCCAGCGCGCTGTTCTCGAAGAGCATGCCGAACTGGCCGCGTGATTCGCGCAGGGCGGTGAGGCTTTGTTCCAAGGCGAGATTTTTTTGAACCAGCTCCCCCTGCCGCCTTTCCGCGAGGGCGGTGCGTTCCTCCACCAGCTGGTATTGCAACTGGACAAGGGTTTGGGTGGAGATCATGCCGCGATATTTGCCCTCGGGGGTGACCAGGGCGACATCATCATAAAAGGTGTCCCCGGAACGGGCCATGGCCGCCCTGAGCACGGTTTCCAAAGTGGTCCCGGTGCTAAACGTGAGCGCGGAGGGCATTGTATGCTGGAGCACGGACTGGCGGCCATAAACGGCAAAACCGAAGCGGGCACCCAGCAAGAAGCCGAGCCGGCTGCGGGAGATGACCCCCTCCAGATGCCCATGACTGTCCACGACTCCGGCATACTCATGCGGCTGGCGGCGAAAGAAGTGATACACCGCCTCCAGCGTAGTGTTTTTGCCTACTGAGAAGTTATGGTTGACCAGTGTCTCCAGACGCTTGTCCGCCACACCTACAACAGTTTCCGTTACATCAGCCGTCATGAATACGCCATTAATCCGCCTTGATAATGACGGGCCAGATACGCTGGCGTCACATTTGGGTGACAAAGCGGTCTCCGCCGACGTTGCAATTTTCACTTTCCCGCACCCAAGGCGGCTACTAGTCTCCCGCCCCATGACTTTACAGACATTCAAGATTGCGGCTTTGGCGGGTGACGGGATCGGACCGGAAGTGATGCGGGAGGCCATCAAGGTGCTCCGCGCCGTGGAGAAGAAATTTCCCG
>CAZRGY010000856.1:0-1624 GCA_964599715.1 uncultured Verrucomicrobiota bacterium
ATACGGATGAAATGCTTGCGCATTTTGCCGGAAATGTGGGCCAGCACCTCATGGCTGGTCCTTAGGGCGACCATATGACCTGGCTTGGAAGGTGGCCGGGCGCGATTCCTTATGAAGCCGGGGGTGAGGTCAGCGAGTTGCGGATGGCTTGGGCAAGTTTGATGGCCTGAAATGGCTTGGTGAGAAAATTAAGGCCCTCTTTTAAGGGGAAGTCCTTGGCCACGATATCGGCACTGTAGCCGCTCATGTAGATCACCTTGAGCGCCGGTTTCATGGCCAGGAGGCGTTGGGCGAGGTCATAGCCATTCAGGCCATCGGGCATCACTATGTCGGTGAGCAGGACCTGAATCTCTTCGTGGTGCTGGGCCCAGACCTCCAGGGCCTTGACGCCGGTGGGAGCCTCCAACACACGATAACCGAGCTGGGCAAGGCCTTTACGTACGGAGTTGCGGAGGGAGGCATCATCCTCGCAGAGCAGAATGGTTTCGGTGCCGCTGGGCACGAAGGCCAACGTGCGGTTCTCCGGACGGACGCCGCCATTCCGAGCCAGCCGGGGCAGGTGAATACGGAAGGTGGTGCCGTGACCGACTTCGCTGTAAACGTTGATCCAGCCCTGATGCTGCTGGACGATGCCAAAAACGGTGGCGAGGCCCAGGCCAGTGCCTTTGCCGATGTCCTTGGTCGTGAAAAAGGGTTCAAAGATCTTGGGTAAAATCTCCGGAGGGATGCCAGCACCGGTGTCACTGACGCTCAGGCGCACGTAGGAACCGGGGCGCACCTGGATGGACTGGGAGGCGGCGAACTCGTCAAACTCCACGCCGGATGTCTCGATGAGGATCTGGCCACCGTGGGGCATGGCATCGCGGGCGTTGACCGCGAGGTTCATGAGGATCTGATCCATCATGCTAGGATCAGCGTTGATGAACATGGGCTGGGAGGCGAGCTTCAGACGGATGGTGACGGTTTCACCGAGGATGCGCCGCAGCATTTTGGTAGTACCGTCAATCGTTTCGCTGAGGTCAAGATCGCGGGGCTGGAAGACCTCCTGACGACTGAAGAGGAGCAATTGCCGGGTGAGGGCGGCGGCCCGCTGCACGGTGGCACTGATCTCGTTCGCCGATTCTTCCTGCTCGGGAGTCAGTCCTTCGCTTAACCTCAACAGTTCAGACTGCATCTGAATGACGGCGAGGATGTTGTTGAAATCATGGGCGACGCCGCCAGCCAGTTGGCCGATGCCCTCCATCTTTTGAGACTGGCGCAACTGTTCCTCGAATTTCTTGCGGTCCGTGATATCCTTGGCCGTGCCGACGAGGTGGAAAACGTTGCCGACAGCATCGCGGATAGGAAACGCGCGGTCGCGTATCCAGCGGATCTCCTGGTCGGGCCGGTGGATGCGGTATTCTTCATCATACGTGCCTTCGGTTTGCTTCTCCACAGCCGCCTGGCGGATACGTTCGCGGTCTTCGGGGTGGATGGCATCCAGCCAAGTCTGGGGCGCGGCGTAGAGACTGGCACATGTGCGGCCCCAGATCTTTTCATATGCCGGACTGACATAGATCACCTGGTTTTTGGAGGGATCGGTGATCCAGAAGACTTCCTGGATGTTTTCCGCCAGTTCGCGGAA
>CAZRGY010000857.1:0-1616 GCA_964599715.1 uncultured Verrucomicrobiota bacterium
GTTGCGGCTGAGGATGGTTTGCAGCGCCTGCACCATCGAGGCCGCGCAGACCACCGGGTCACGGGTGTGGGATGGCATGGCGCCGTGGCCGCCGACCCCGGTGATGTGGATGGTGAATTCGCCCTTCGGATTCGTCATGTCGGTGTAGGCGATCACGTCGTCGCTGTCGGGGACATAGTGCTTGGCGAGGCCCTGCGGGTCGGCAATCATGAGATTGCATTTGTCGCCGAGTTGTTGCAGCGAGCCGGGTTTCGCGAGCAGCCAGTTGTGCGGCACGACGTCGGGGTTTTTGAAGACGATGGAGAGTTTTTCACCCGCTTTGGCGGTGAGCTGTTTTTGGACGAATTGGAGGCCGAGCGCGGCTTCGATGGCGATTTCGCGTCCACCTTCGCCTTTGGCCCAGGGGTTCAGTTTGGCGGGTTTTGGGGCTTCGAGGCCGATTTGCGCCGCGTGATTCGTTTTGGCGATCTTCGTGTAGCCGGGGAAATCGGTGAAGGGTTCGGCCAAAGCGTGCGCGGTGAGGAAGATGTCGTGCCCGGTGCTCACGCGGAGATGGATCTGGCTGGCGGTCACGATCTGCGGGATTTCGAGGAAGAGAGTCTTGCCGCCGTCGAGCTTCTGCACGCTGCGAACTTCGAGCGGATCGTGCCCGGGCGCGTCGGCATACTTCACCGAATACTCGGGGGAGCCGTACTGAGGGCCGTATTTGTAGTTCCAGCATTGCGCGAAACAGGTGGTGCCATCGGCGTCCTTCACAGGCTGGTCGAAGCGGATAAGGACGCCGTTGTCGCGTGCCTCAAAGCCGATGGGCACGGGTTTGCCTCCGCCGGTGAAGCGCACGCGCTGGAAGCAGCCGTCCTTCGGTGTGTAGCTGCCCCAGCCCTGCATGCCGTTCACATAAAGATGGCCGTCGTTAGGATTGAATCGCGCACACTGCGGGCCGGAGTCAAAATTGCCGCTGATCTTCACCGCCGCGCCTTGCCAGCGGCCTTTCACGTTCTGCCGCATGACGAGCCATGCGCTGCCGCCGCCGGAGGAAAGATGGATCAGATTGCCATCGCCTTTGAGCGAGGCCCATTTTTCGCCGGAGATGAAGGCCTGGCTGCTGGCGCTGTTGTCCTCGCCGCGTGGGAGATACATGAGTTCTTCGGACCACCCGCGCCGAAGTGCGCGCCTTCGTTTTTGCCGAGTTCGATCTGGCAAATGGAGGTAGCGGGTGTCCAGTCGCCTTCTTGGACGCTGGTGGTGATGAAACGTCCATCGGGGGAGATGCCGAGGCCGTTCGGATTGCGGAAGCCGGTGGCGAGCACGTCGAGTTGATCGCGTCCGGTGATTCGACACACACCTTGATTCCCTGATGCGAAATACCACCTGCCTTCCTTGTCCGTTTCCAGTCCGACGATGAAATCATGCCCACCCGGAGAGGTCTGCATCGCATTTGTCACGCACTCATAAAAATCCGCTTCGTCATCGCCATTCAGATCGTGCAGGCAGGTGATCTGATCGCGACCGAGGACATAGAGCTTGTCCTTCACGATCTTCATGCCCAGCGGCTGATGCAGGCCGGTGGCGAAGCGTTTCCAGCGCACTTTCTCCAGCTTTTCGTCGATGCCCTT
>CAZRGY010000858.1:0-1615 GCA_964599715.1 uncultured Verrucomicrobiota bacterium
TCGATCAACCGACGGCGGCCTTGCTCACCGACATGAAACAACGGGGCATGTTGGAGGATACTCTAGTGCTATGGACCTCTGAGTTTGGTCGCATGCCCACGCGTCAGGAAGGCACCGATGGTCGCGATCACAATCCCGACGCGTTCACTACTTGGATGATGGGCGCAGGTATTAAAGGCGGCGTCAGTTATGGGGCGACCGATGAGTTTGGCCGTCGGGCGGCCGAGGATATCACCAGCGTCTATGACTTCTACGCCACGGTCTTGCATCTGCTGGGCTTGGACCATGAAAAGCTGACGTATTACCACAACGGCGCCGAGCGTCGCCTCACGGATGTGCATGGACATCTCCTGAAGAAGATTCTGGCGTGAGCAGATAGACATGGCAGCTGATGTGAAGACGCTTTAGAATCATCTCGCCACCATGAATCCATCCGAAGCAATCTTTGCCTCCAGAAAGATCCGGTGATGCGGTTCAGTTGTGCTATACGCCCTAAGCCGAAGACGCCCCAGCCGCGCTGTGTGTCCGTCTGGAGCGCATGGCTGGCTTTATGTTTTACCAGTGTCTGTTCGGCGGCTGAAGGCACGAAGATCGATTTCGTCCGCGACATCCAGCCGATATTTCAGCAGGCGTGTCTGGATTGCCACGGACCCGAGAAGCAGAAGAACAGCTACCGGCTGGATGCGAAAGCCAGCGCGTTGCATGGCGGCGACTATCACGCCCCGAATATCATCCCGGGCAAAAGTAGCGAGAGTCCGCTCATCCGTTTTGTCAGTGGGCAGGATGAGAAGATCAAGATGCCGCCCAAAGGGGAGCCGTTGACCGAGAAGCAGATCGCTTTGTTGCGTGCTTGGATCGATCAAGGGGCCGTGTGGCCGGAAAGTGCGAGCTTGAAACTGGCGGACCGGATGGATTGGTGGTCCTTCAAGCGATTGGCACGACCATCAGTTCCAAAGATTTCAGATGCTAAACTTAATGTCCGAAACCCGGTCGATGCATTCATTGTTGCGAAATTGCAGGAGAAGGGTTTGCCGCAATCCAAGGAGGCGGATCGCCGCACCTTGATACGGCGCGCTTACTTCGACCTGATCGGTCTGCCGCCGAAGCCGGAAGAGATTGAGGCGTTTCTCGCAGACAAAGATCCACAGGCGTATGAGAAACTCGTGGACCGCCTGCTTGCCTCGCCCCGCTACGGTGAACGCTGGGCGCGGCATTGGCTGGATGTGGTGCATTACGGCGACACGCACGGGTATGACAAGGACAAGCCGCGGCCGAATGCCTGGCCGTATCGGGATTACGTCATCCGCGCTTTCAACGAAGACAAACCTTACAGCCGTTTCGTGCAGGAACAGATCGCGGGAGATATCCTTTATCCAGATACGCGGGACGGCATCGAGGCCTTGGGGTTCATCGCCGCTGGGCCGTGGGATTACATCGGTCACGCCGAAGTGCCCGAGAGCAAGACGGATGGCAAGATCGCGCGTCACTTGGACCGCGATGATATGGTGGCGAATACCATGCAAACCTTTAACAGTCTCACCGTCGGCTGTGCGCAATGTCACAACCACAAGTTCGATCCCATCTCGCAGGAGGATTATTACTCATTGCAGGCGGT
>CAZRGY010000859.1:0-1610 GCA_964599715.1 uncultured Verrucomicrobiota bacterium
GATCGTCACCAAACCGGAAGAGACGAAGGACGCCCATGCCATGGTGCTGCCTGGTGTCGGTGCCTTCGATGACTGCATCAATGCCCTTCAGAAGCAGGCCATGCTGCAATCCGCCCGTGATTTCATCCAAACCGGCCGTCCCTTCCTTGGCATCTGCGTGGGCTACCAGGCCCTGTTCGAGAAGAGCGAGGAATTCAACAGTTGCGCTTTGGGACTGAGTGTTTTTGGCGGTAAGGTGGTCAAGTTCCCCGAGAACGCCGGCATCAAGATTCCGCAGATCGGTTGGAATCAAGTCTGGCAGAAACGCGCCGATTGCCCGCTCTACAAGGACATCCCGGACGGCAGCCACTTCTATTTCGTGCACAGCTTTTATCCGCAACCGGCTGACCCAGCCATCGTCGCCACAACGACGGATTATGGCGTGGATTTCACCTCCTCCGTCTGGCGTGATAATGTGTACGCCACGCAATTCCACCCCGAGAAGAGCCAGAAAGCCGGCCTGCAACTCCTGAAGAACTTCATCGAGCTGGCCGAATAGTCGCCGTTCGCATGGGGTGAACACCCCCTGCACTCGCGACACATTCTTTTGCCCGCTCCCTTGTGTCAGGGCCGATCCTTTGCTATCGTTGTCCCATTCGCGACAAGAACCGATGAGGTTCCCCGGAGAAATTGAACATATAAAGATACCATTATGGCTTACGAACTACCCGCACTCCCCTACGCTAAAGACGCTCTCGAACCCCACATCGATGCCCAGACGATGGAGATCCATCACGGCAAGCATCACAATGCTTACGTGACGAACCTGAACAAGGCCATCGCCGGCACGCCGCTCGAGGAAAAATCCATCGACGCGCTCATCGCTGACATCGCCAATGTGCCTGACGCCATCAAAGGCGCCGTCCGCAACAATGGCGGTGGTCATTGGAACCACAGCTTCTTCTGGAAGCTCATGGCCCCGAACGCCGGTGGCGCCCCCACGGGTGCCTTGGGCGAGGCCATCACCGCTACCTTCGGCAGCTTTGACGAGTTCAAGGCGAAGTTCGAAGCCGCTGGTGCCACCCGTTTCGGCAGCGGTTGGGCCTGGCTCGTCGTCAATGGCGGCAAGCTGGAAGTCTGCTCCACGCCGAACCAGGACAACCCGCTCATGGGCAAAGCCGTCGCCGGTTGCGAAGGCACGCCGATCCTCGGTTGCGATGTCTGGGAGCACGCCTACTACCTGAAATACCAGAACCGCCGCCCCGACTACCTGAAGGCGTTCTGGAACGTAGTGGACTGGACGGCTGTTTCCGCCGCCTACGCCGCCGCGACGAAGTAAGCGATTCCAAGCTACACTTTCACGAAGCGCGACCAGCACTGGTCGCGCTTTTTTTTATTTAACACCGCCTTCCCCGCGCTCTACTCCGAACAATGATCGTTGAAAACAGGGCATATCCTATTGGTCCCATTGGACCCATCTGTCCCATTCCCAATTCAAAACCGAGAACTCAAAATTTAACATTCCCCGAAGTGGCCTTCCCATTCGATCCGTTCAGCATGACTCCGCCGATGCATCCTGACCTGCGGCACTCTAGCATCCGGCCTTTGCCTCCCGAACCAAACCCTCGCCA
>CAZRGY010000860.1:0-1609 GCA_964599715.1 uncultured Verrucomicrobiota bacterium
CCCAGCCCTCAGTTTGAGGCTCAACGAATTTACAGAAAAAAATTTGCGCCGCCCCGGTGGGGCAATTCCTGTGGAGACGCATTGCTTTTATTGTGAGCCTGATATGGTTCGGCATTACTTGTGAATTCCGCCTGCCGCACAAGTTTTTGGCTCCTTGGTGACATCTGGGGGTAGGCAAGTTCACTATCCCAAATTCGTCCAGATACGATGATCGAAGTTATCAACGCAATAAACACAAGACTGGAAATACCCAGAATTGTGAACCGAGTTCGGTTTGGCGTCTCCTTCATTTGGATCAATTTACAACTTGCTGCGTTCCAAGCGGTTGATCATCGGGCCGCTAGACGTAAAGTGCATAAAAGCCACATCTGCTGTTGTATTAGTGCTCATTCCATCTGTAGCTGGATTTTCTGAATGTCCACGATGCTGGATTCCACGTGTGTGCATCCACTCGTGTATCAATTGAACGAAATATGGATTTTCAGGAATCACGATAGAATTCCCGCCCAATAGAGCTTGGGCACCAATCGTCGGGGGAAATGATTTCACTTGCTTGATAAAGGCGAAGCTCGCGTGAACGGTGAGTTCGGTAATCTCCAGCTTGTGCTTTGTCAGCGCGTCCACAAGCCGGGGCAGTTCCTCGTCAACACGTTCCGGCAGATTGTGATCGCCTTTGCGGATGGTGGCAGAGATGCCATCAAACCCAAGCCGCGATGCGAACACCGCCAGCTCCTCGAACGAGATCTCCTGCACAGGCTTCTCGAACAGGCAGATTTTATTCGAGGGTTTCGGTGTGGCTGCCGTGGATTCGCTGAGGGTGAAAGATGTCACGGCCAAGGTGGCGGTGGACTGAAGAATCAAACGGCGGCGCGAGGAGTTCATGGGCGACACGCGCAGAGTGCCACAACTTGTCGAAGTGTCACCAGTTGGAAGAGTCGCCCGAATGCACCAGGCACTCTATTTGTGAACTATCCCCATGCCTGGCCCGCCAGAACTAAACAGTCCCTGCAAGTCCCGGCAGCACATAATCCGGCGCGATTTCTGCCAGTGGCATCAACACGAAGGCGCGTTGATGGGCGCGAGGATGCGGAAGGGTCAATTCCGGTGTGTCGAGGATGATTTCTCCAAACGCAATCAAGTCCAGGTCCAGCGGACGCGGGGCATTGCGGACAGGTCCGCGTTGACGGCCAAAATCCTTTTCGATGGCCTGCAACTGCCGCAGCAAGGAAAGCGGCGTCTCATCCTGCCGCACGTTCATCAACACCACGGCGTTCAGGAAGTCCGGAGACCCCGGTGGGCAATCGACTGGTGCGGATCGATACAGCGATGATTTTTGGATGGGCCGGTCTGAAAGGGTCTGGAGACGATCCATCGCGGCGCGGAGAAGGGCAGGGGAGTCGCCGGTGTTTGATCCGAGGGCGATGACTGCGGTTTGTTCCATGGCTTGCTGTGAGAGGTGAGCTTCACCCGAAGTCATGGCGCGTCAGGCCTTGCCAGCGGAGATCATTCCAACCCCAGCACCTGCTGCATGTTGTAGATGCCGGGAGGTTTGTTGACGACCCACTGGGCGGCACGCAAAGCGCCATTGGCAAAGGTGTCACGGCTGCTG
>CAZRGY010000861.1:0-601 GCA_964599715.1 uncultured Verrucomicrobiota bacterium
GATAGTTTAGATCACGGATGCCCAGGCTTCAGCTGAATCAGCAGCGTAGAGCTCGCTTGCGTAGCCCCAATTGACGACGTCAAAGAACGCGTCCACGTAGTCGCCTCGGCGATTTTCGTAGTTCAAGTAGTAGGCGTGCTCCCAAACGTCGACGCCCAGGACTGGCAACTTCCCTGAAGTGAACGGCGAGTCCTGCTCGGGAGTTCCGACGAGCTCCAACTGGCCGCCCTCTCCTTTCACCAGCCATCCCCATCCCGAACCAAATTGCTGCAAGGCAGTCTGCTTGAACTCCGCCTTGAAGGTGGCGAAGTCTCCCCATTGCTTGGTAATCGCCATGCCCAAGTCCCCGGTTGGTTCACCGCCCGCGTTTGGCGCCATCATCTTCCAGAAAAGACTGTGGTTCAGATGGCCACCGCCATTATTTCTGACAGCGGTACGAATATCTTCTGGAACCTGGTCCAGGCCGTTTGCCAGCAGCGTCGTAACAGCGGCTCCGATCAGCGCAGGATGAGACTCCAGGGCCTTGTTGAGGTTATTCACATATCCTGCATGGTGCTTGGAATGGTGAATCTCCATGGTCATTGCGTCGATTTTTGGCGAT
>CAZRGY010000861.1:611-1609 GCA_964599715.1 uncultured Verrucomicrobiota bacterium
GGTCGGGGTGCATCAGCTCGGGGTAACGCAGATCATAGGCGTAAGGCAGGTCGGGCAATGCGTGTGGCAAAGGTGCGGGAGGCTCCTCCACCGTGACATCAGCGACAGGCTTTGCGGACCCACATGCGCTCAAGTAGGGCAAAAAGGCCAGCGTTCCCGCTGCTGTTCCCATCTGCTTTAAAAAGACGCGTCTTCCATGAATAAACATAAAACTCCAAAATCAAAAAATCTAATGTCACGCTTAACAGAGCGCCGTGTAAGCGCACAACCTACATGACAGGTGATTTGTTCCCAAAGTTTTGAATTGACTCGATTTCCGAGGTTCGCCTCAGTCTACGGGTAGACGCTGGATATTGGCGCCGAGTGCTCGGAGCTTCTCGTCAACCTTTGAGTAACCACGATCGATCTGACGGATATTATAAATCGTGCTCTCGCCTTCCGCTTTGAGCGCCGCGATAAGCAAGGCCATGCCGGCGCGGACATCGGGTGACTCAAGCGTTCCGCCGTAAAGCTTTCCAGGTCCAATGACGACCACGCGATGGGGGTCGCAGAAGATGATACGTGCGCCCATGGCGATCAATGAGTCGACAAAGAACATGCGACCTTCGAACATCTTCTCAAAGAAGAGGACCGAGCCATGACATTGGGTCGCCACGGTGATGGCAATCGACATCAAGTCCGTTGGAAACGCCGGCCACGGGGCGTCATCGATCTTAGGAATCTGTCCACCGACCTCATCCACGATGCGCAAATCTTGATTGCCCGGGATAAAGAGATCTTTTCCTTTGAAGACGGTCTGGATGCCAAGCTTTGCGAAGACGAGTCGAATCATTCGCAAGTCATCCTGAACCACACCCTCAATAGTCAACTCGCCGCCTGTGATGGCTGCAAGACCTGCAAAGCTTCCAATCTCAAGGTAGTCCGGGCCGATGGTGTGGTCGCATCCCCAGAGCCCCTTGGTGCCTTTGATGTGGAGGGTGTTGGTGCCGATGCCTTCG
>CAZRGY010000862.1:0-1607 GCA_964599715.1 uncultured Verrucomicrobiota bacterium
AAAAGGCAACTTCACGTGAGCGTTTTTCTAAAAGCCAATACAACCCGTGGATATAGTCTTTAGCCAAGTCATCAGAGCCAGAATATTTCCAGATAGCCAGCAGGTCTTGAGCGGTTTTCGTTTTGATAATGGATGGAACTTCGGACATTTCCCACCAGTCTGTCAGATTTCTTAACTGCGCGTAAGCGCTGTGGTAAACATAGTGTGGGGAATGATGAATGCCTGGTGAGAATGTATGCACCATTTCCCAGTCGGCTTCACTATTCCGCAACAGATTCGGTGGTAGTATTTGTGAGATCTCAGTTTCTTCCACCCGCTCGGAGATTTTAAGATAAAAACGGTAACGGGTGAGTCTCTTGCGTCCTGAATTGAGGTCGATTTCTTGATGCTGGCAGTTCCATTCGCTCCAAGGGAGGAATAACGGCAAGACAAAGGATTCGGCCAGGGCTGCAATCAGCAGTACGATTGCAGTCCAGACATATGCTCTACGCCGCTTATGAGAAATTTCAGGCATGAGAAAATGAGCCAGCTCCTGTGTGAGAAATGGGACAGTCCGCACTGCCATCCATCAATATATCTAAGCTGCTTCTTTTGGCTTATCCGGTCAACCCGTATTTGCAATGCTGAGGTCGCGATGGATGAGGTGCAATAGATTCAACGTTGTCTTTCCCCGTCTTCAATCATACCTTCCGCCGCGTGTCTGAACAGGAGTTGCTCTCCCTATTAAAGCAGTACTTCGGTTACACCGCCTTTCGTCCGCATCAAGCGGGCATCATTCGTGATTCATTGGCGGGGAGGGACGTTTTTGCCCTGTTACCGACGGGCGGTGGCAAGTCGCTCTGCTATCAGCTGCCGGCCCTTGCACGCACGGGCCTTACCGTGGTCATCTCGCCGCTCATCGCCCTGATGAAAGATCAGGTGGATGCACTGACCACGGCTGGCGTGCCTGCGACTTTTCTGAATTCTTCCATCTCAGGGCAGGAGGCCGGGATGCGTATTCGCAAACTGGAAGCAGGCGAATACCGGCTGCTCTACGTTGCTCCCGAGCGGTTGATGACACCCGGGTTCATAGATTCGTTGAAGCGCTGGAAGACGGCGCTGGTGGCGGTGGATGAAGCGCATTGTATCAGCGAGTGGGGACACGATTTCCGGCCGGAGTATCGTCAGCTCGCCACCTTGCGAAGCTGGCTGCCCGATGTGCCCATGATGGCGCTGACGGCGACCGCGACGGATCGCGTGCGGTCAGACATCGTCAACCAGTTGCATCTGCGCGACCCGGCCATCTATGTCGCGAGCTTCAACCGGCCGAATCTGAGCTACCGCATCGTTCCGAAGTCCAAGGCCTACGCGCAGTTGTTGGAGTTTCTTCGGGCGCGGAAGGACGAGAGCGGGATCATCTATTGTCAGGCGCGGGCGACGACGGAGAAGCTGGCGGCGCAATTACGCTTTGATGGCATTCCGGCGGCGCCTTATCACGGACAGATGGAGGCTGAGGAGCGCGCGAAGAATCAGGAGAAGTTCTTGCGCGATGAAGTCCGGGTGATCTGTGCAACCATCGCCTTCGGCATGGGTATCAACAAACCCAATGTGCGCTTCGTGGTGCATCA
>CAZRGY010000863.1:0-1603 GCA_964599715.1 uncultured Verrucomicrobiota bacterium
TTGCATGAGATTGACCTGCTCGTCGGGGGTGGTGTCGGGATGGACGAGGCGACGATTGGCGGCGGTCATCTGGCGGTCGAGGTAATTGTTGCGCAGCTTGAGGAGGTAATCGTGGAGCTGCGTGGTGGCGTCCGGAATGGCGCGCTTCTCCATGAGGGCCTCGGTGACGAGGGATTGCTCGAAGGCGTTTTCGAGCGAGGTCATGAAGGCGGTGGGGCTTTCCCAGCGCTGCTCCATATCGAGCAGGCGGATGTCCTCGGCCAGATGGCGCAGAGTGGGGTTCACGATCCACTCGGGGCGCAGGTGGGGAATCCAGCCGCGTCCATCACCCTCCACGATGAGCATGAGCTTGAGCAGCCACATCTCCTGTTGCGAAGGGCGCTCGAGGAGGACTTCCTCGGAGGGCGGTTCGTCATCGTATTCGCGCGGCGGCGGTGCGTTGCGGCCTTTGCGGGAGAATTCCTTGCGTACGGATTCGACGGAGACGCCGAGGCGGAACGCAGTCTTTTGCGCGTAACGATCGGTGACCACGGCGTTGTTCGCCTTCTGCACGGCCTCGGCCAGTGCGCGGAGAATCGCGAGCTGGCCTTGCTCCGTGGTGGCATCGTTCTGCTGGCAGAGGCGTTCGAGATAGAAATCAAAGAAGCTCGGAGATTTCTCGATGAGCTCACGATACGCATCTGCTCCGTGCTCGCGGATGAAGCTGTCCGGGTCATGCGGCGCGGGCACCACGGCCACCCGCACGGAGAGTTCCGCACCAAGCAAATGATCGAGCGCGCGGACAGCAGCGTTCTGCCCGGCGTTATCGGAATCGAAGCACAGCACGATGTCATTCACATAACGCTTCAGGATGCGTGCGTGATCAGCCGTGAAAGCAGTTCCTTGCGGGGCGACGATGTTCTTCACGCCCGCCATGAAGCACTGGATCATATCCACCTGACCTTCGCAGATGATGGCGTAACCGGCATCCAAGATGGCACGCTTGGATTTATCGAGGCCGAAGAAAATCTTGCTCTTGTGGAAGAGCAACGTCTCCGGCGAGTTCACATACTTCGCCGTCTTCTCATCGCCTGAAAGCACGCGCCCGCTGAAGCCGATGACGCGTCCCTGTTCATCGCAGATGGGGAACATGAGCCGCCCGCGAAAACGATCGTAATAGCCATCGCCCTGGTCACGCTTGATGACGAGGCCGGATTGCTCCAGCACTTCGTCAGTGAAGCCCTTGGATTTCGCGAAGTTCACCGTGTCATCCCACTTGTCTGGCGAGTAACCGATACGGAAGACCTGCAAGGCATCGGGATGCATCTGCCGCTTGGCGAGGTAATCCCGCGCGATCTGTCCGGCGGCGTCATTGGCGAGTGCCTGTTGCCAGCGTTTGGTGATCTGTTCGTGGAGATCGAAGAGCGCTTCCTTCATCCCGCGCGTGGCTGCGGCTCCGGGCCCCTCGATGACATCCAGCGGGATCTTGGCGCGCTCGGCGAGCCGCCGCACCGACTCCATGAAAGTGAGGTTCTCGTATTCCTGGACGAACTTGAAGACATCGCCGCCCTTGTGACAGCCGAAGCAATGAAAGCTCTGTCGTGTCGGACTGACGTTAAAGCTC
>CAZRGY010000864.1:0-1601 GCA_964599715.1 uncultured Verrucomicrobiota bacterium
TCGAGGACGGATTGTGCTTTCTTGCCGTAACCGGTCCAGAGATAGATTTTGCCGTTGTCGTAGTTCATCCCGAGGAAGATGTAGATGGCGATGCCAATGACGATCCAGACGGGCTTGGAATTCTTCGGCTGCTTGTAGGCATCCGTTACGGACCGCGAGGCACCTTCAGGTAACGTAGCGACCCGGGTCAAAGTAGCACCGAAGGGCACATTGATTTTGGCGCGGGCATTCACTGCCCAGCCGTTGGCGTCCAGGATGGGGCCGAGATTGCGCTGGCGGAGTTTCATGAAGGCCAACAGCATCGCCGGGCCTGAGACCGCCATGAGGGCTCCACCGATGGCGAGAGGCATCTGCCATGCCTTTAATCCTAAGAAGCCCATGACAACAGCGGTGACCGCAGTGCCGATGGCTCCGAGCGCCAGACCGATGGCAGCAAAGATGCCAGCGAATTTGGCCACATCGAAGGCTTGTTGGGGAGCCCCAGGAGTGGCGGGTTTGGGAGCTTCGACTTTCTTGCTGGCATCGGCGACGCCAGCAGAGGCTTGATCCGTGACCGCTTTATCTCTCGCGGCAGCGAATTTCTCGATCTGCGATTCGACCATCTTGGCCACGCGCTTGTAGGGGGACCAGAAGGCCTGACGGATGCTGATAGGCTGCTCGACCACTTTGATGATGGTGGCGTCCCAATCGCGGCCTTGGCGATCGTAGAAGATACCGTTCCGGGCGGCCATGAGGAAGTCGGAGTCGCCATCCATGAAGGCGGCGGCAATGGTCATCTTCTCGCCCGTGCTCTTGCGCACGCAATCGCAGTAAGCCAAGTAGCAACGGCTCAGACCGGCGAGCACGCCGTGGCGGCCCATGTCATCGACGCGCACGCACAATTCGCAACTGCGACCATCGAGATAGAGCGTGCCGACTTGGAAAATGGCGGGGTTAATGCGGCAGTAGAAATCGCGGAACGTGACGAAGTTGTTCAGCAGCGTGTGAAGATCGCGGTGGTAGCGGATGAGCTTGTCCACTGATGCGATGGCGTTGGCTTCCGGTTCCAGCGCTTTGTCTTCTGTGATCAGGGCGGTGATGGTGTCCTTGGTCTTGTCGGCCAAAATTTCACGTACGCGGGCCAGACCGATCTTCTCGACGAGCAATCCGGCCTTGCTGCCGGCCCAGCTGTCGTAGGTGGCGAGCTTGCCACTGATGGTATTCCAGTCTTCCTCGCTGAGCGTGGTCTTGTCGCCGACGAGCGGCTTGACGACTTCTGCTTGGAATTTGGCGAGCGCAGCAGCCCAAGCCGGGTTGACACCTTCGACGAGGGGCAAGGGTTTGTTCGCATCCACCTTGGCGAGCGGGAAGGCGGCGATGTCTTGCGCGGTGATGGTCAGGTCTTTTGCGGCCAGAGCGAGGTAGTCCGCCTCCTGACGGTTCAAGGCATTCAGCGCGCGGGCATCGTAGGCACCGAGCCGACAGCGGGCGAAGAAGTCATCGATCTTTGATTTCACTGCTTTGAAAGCACTGCAAGCCGCCGGGGTGGCATCGCCCAAGGGGAGGACGGTGGCAGCATCGGCTTCGGCTTTTTTCCACCAATCGGAGAAGGCCAGCAGTTC
>CAZRGY010000865.1:0-1598 GCA_964599715.1 uncultured Verrucomicrobiota bacterium
CTCAGAGCTCCATCTTCCGGACGACGCGCACAACAAGGTTGGTCTTGAACTTACGGGCCACCTGCCGCGCGTAATCCAGCTCCGTATCTTCTGGCAAACCTTCGAACCCAATCGAGTAGGTCGTGAGTGGCTGGCTGGTGTTCTGGCTGGCCAGCCCCACGATTCCACTTGAATCCACACCTCCGCTCAAGAACGCGCCCACGGGAACATCCGAAACCATCTGGCGGCGGACACTATCCCCCAGTTGATCCAGCACCAGCTTCTGCAGATCGGCTTCCGAGCCTGATACCGTGCGATTCCAAACGGGCTTCCAGAAGGGTGCGTATTCCCGGATGCCGGACTGTTCAACCACCATTCGATGTCCAGGATGCAACTTGGCAATCCCCTTGAACATCGTTTCCGGAGGTTGGAGATGGTTGAAAGACAGGAAGGACGCCAACGCTTCTTCATCAAGCTGGGCACTCACCCAGGGCAGCGTCAGCAGAGCCTTGATTTCGGAGGCAAAGGCAAACACGCCACCCTGTACAGTATAGTAAAGCGGCTTGATACCCACCCTATCCCGGGCGAGCAGGAGCCGGCCAGTGGCGGGATTCCAAACGGCAAATGCGAACATGCCGTTCAGGTACTCCAGGCACGGTTCTCCGTCGGCTTCAAAACAGCGCAAGAGAACTTCGGTGTCTGAAGTTGAGCGCAGGGACTCGGGTCGGAACTTCTCGCGTAGTTGTAGAGTTCCCCGTTATACACGAGCACGCTGCCGCTCGCTCCGATCATGGGCTGATGACCGTTCGGAGAGAGATCCAGAATGCTCAGCCGTCGATGGCCCAAAGTGACCATGCGGTCGGGAGAAGACCAAGCACCACCATCATCGGGACCACGATGTTCAAGCGACGCCATCATGCGCCTGATGAGCACATCTTCATGGCCGCCCAGCGCTGCCCGCGAGAGATTTATGAACCCAGCTATGCCGCACATAAGGCGAGTATTAGGAAAGCCTGAATGGGATCCGCATCAACCAAAGCAACCATCGGATGCGCTCGCGCAGCGGCATCGCGGTTTGCCACGACTGGAGGTATGCCCGCCATTGAAGCTGGCGATCGTCTCCACAAAGCCTGAATCTGACGTCGTGGAAGGATGCGATTTCGTCCAGTTTCCGGAAGAACTCATCTGGCACGCTATTTGGGGGGGCAATAGATTTCCAGGTGAGGGCGTCCAGGCGATACTGGTGAAATTTGTCTAGCTGAAGGCTGGCCTGCTTCCGGTGATAGGCAAAAGCTTCTTGCAGACTCCGGGCAGCACGTCCCACCGAGAGCGCTTCAGAATGCCGGCGATACCGCACCAGCGGATGCGGCACATAGGCCACCTCTCCCGCCAGCAACGCCCGCAGCAACAGCGGCTTGTCCTCAATCATGAGTCCTGCCTGGAGGGGACCAAAAATACGAAACAGTTCTGGGCTGAACGCCGCCGTGCATCCGAAATGCCCATTGAAATTCTGAATGGCCGCCTCGAAGTGACCGCCCCGCATGACTTTCTGAGCTTTTCGTTCAACCTCGCGCCCGGTCTCATCAAACTCAATAACATCGCTGGACAGCAGCAATGCT
>CAZRGY010000866.1:0-1593 GCA_964599715.1 uncultured Verrucomicrobiota bacterium
TGCGCGGGCCCGTTACGCGCCACCACCGGAGGGGATGGTCTTTGTGCCGGCTGGGTGGTTCTGGATGGGCAGCGATGACCCGGAGGCCGAGCCGGATGAGCATCCGCGTCGCCGCGTCTATCTGCCCGCGTATTACATCGACAAGTTTGAGGTCCCCAACCGCGAGTTCAAACAGTTCAAGCCGGCGCACACTTATCCCGCAGGACAGGATGATCTGCCGGTGACGAAGGTGTATAAGCCCGAGGCCATCGCTTATGCCGCGTGGGCGGGCAAGCGCTTGCCGACGAATGCCGAGTGGGAGAAAGCGGCTCGTGGCACGGATGGGCGGCGCTATCCGTGGGGGGATCAGTTCGAGACCAACCGGGCAAACTTGGACCCGCACAAAGTCGCCCAGGCGATGGGCACAGTCTGCGTGCTGCCGGTCACGACTGATGGACGTCGCAAAGTGGAGCCGGGGAGTTATCCCTTGGGCGCGAGTCCTTATGGGGCGATGGACATGGCGGGGAACGTGTGGGAGTGGGTGGGTGATAACCACCGGGATTCGCTTTGGCTGCACTATTTTGGTGAGCGCACCGAGCGCGGCATCATCCGGGGCGGGGCGTATGCTTACAGTCCCAAGCAGGCCCGCACCACGCATCAGGCGTTTGAGGCGCTGAATTCTACGTGCAATGATGTGGGGTTCCGCTGTGTGATGACGGCGAGGGGGGTGAGGTAGGTGCAGCGGGGGGGCAACCTTAGATGGGAACGCAAGCGGAGGGTGGCTGGTGGAGTTTTGGGCACAAGGGTTTTGAGCTGGAAAACACAATATGGAACTGACCCCTTTTTGGGACTGACCCCTTTAAGCGACTGGTTCGCTTTTCATCGTCCAAGTAAGCATTTGAATTTTCCATTCATCGAATTCCTTTTTCAAGCACCATGTGTGTGTTCCAGATACTGCAGGCAATCGACTGTCAATAAATCGTGTGACAAAATCTGCTACCTTAACGGCCAACTCCGCATCGGTCTTTACCCAGATGTTTGAAATTTCGATTCTCTCGATGCTGGGGCTTTCGCCACCAAGGAATTCGAGGCATTTTGTTTTTCCCTCAATTCTTTCCCCGCCTGGAAGAAGGCAAAAAGCATCATCAAGCAATAGACTTCCCAGTGTCTCCATGTCCTGTTCGATTTCAGCCTTTAGCCAGCGAAAATGAACGTCCAAAATATCTTCTTCACTTGCTTTCATTCCTTCGGCGAACGACCAAAGCTCAGCGACCCGGCCCATCCGCCTGCGCTCGGTGCTTCGGCGTGACAAGCTGGGACGCCACGATTGCAACCGCGACGCCATGCCGGGTTCGCTGCAGCGCATGGTTAGGCCACGTCGTCATCTTCTGTCGGCTTCTGGTAATCTTTCTCATTGCTCTGCCACTTCCATAATCCCATCAATCCACCAAAACCCACAACGTAAAATCCCAACTCAACCAACAGCCTCGAAACTGGTGGAATCGGATTATGGCCAAAGACAGCTATCAAAATCTTGCCAAGAATCATCAACACTCCAAATGGCATGCCCGCTCTCAACAAGCTACGCAAAAGATAATGGTCATAACCTTTCGC
>CAZRGY010000867.1:0-1584 GCA_964599715.1 uncultured Verrucomicrobiota bacterium
TGGATGGCACACCGGCCAGGTTGTTCACCGCGCCGCGGATGATGCGGGTCCAGACGGAAGTGGTGTGCGCGTATTCCGTGAGGTAAACCGCCGTGATGACACCGATCGGGATCACGAAAATGGTCATGAGGATGACACGGATGGTCGTGCCGACGATCATCGGCAGGATGCCCGCCTTGTCCACGTCGAACATGTCCTGATCCGCGCTAGAAGACAGGAAACGCCAGGACATTCCGGACCAGCCATTGACCAGGACATTGAAAAGGATGACGGCCAGCATCGCCAGGATGATCAGCGTCGCGAGACCCGTCAGCCCGCTGAAAAAGAAGGACCAGAAATTGAACCCCTGGGTCTTGAAATCCTTCCCCACCGGTGCCGGCTCATCAGGCTCATTGAAATGCAACATGGGGGTTTGCGTATCCATGGCCTAGTGCTTCCCCTCCAGCTTGTTTTTTAATTTATGGATGATGACATCCCCCATGAGATTCGAGAGGAACGTCACCACAAACAGCAGAGACCCCAGCATGAAGAGCATGCGGTAATGGTGACCGCCGAAAACTGCCTCCGCCAGTTCGGCGGCAATGGTGGCCGTCATCGTGCGGGCGGAATCAAAGATGCTGCCCGAGACGATCACCGCGTTACCGCTGGCCATGAGCACGATCATCGTCTCACCGATGGCGCGGCCAAAGCCCAGCACCACCGCGGCGAAGACACCGGGCAACGCGGCCGGCAGCACGATCTGCCACGCCGCCTGCCACCGGGATGAGCCCAGCGCCAGTGCCGCCTGCGTATAAGCTCGCGGCACACTGGTCAAAGCATCTTCCGCGATGGAAAACACCACCGGAATGATGGCCAACCCAAGGGCGATACCGGCGACAAAGGCATTCAGGCGCGATTCATAACCAAAAACATTATGCAATACGGTGGCCATCACGATCAGTGCGAAGAAACCCATCACCACCGAAGGGATGCCCGCCAGCAATTCAATCGTGGGTTTCAGCCATTCTTTCAGTCTCGGACTCGCCATCTGCGAAACATAGATGGCCGCACCCAGCGAAAGCGGCACGGAAACGAGCAATGCGACCAACGTCGCCTTGAGGCTCCCGACCAACAATGGGATGATGTTGTATTTATGGATTTGCGAGACCGGCTGCCACATGTACACTGGCTTCTCATAGTCGCTCCACTGATAGGGCAGCAGCAAGTAGCGCCAGTCGGTGGTGTTCACGGCCACGTCCTTGTCCGTCGGCGCGGCGGCGATCTCCTCGATCTTCACTTCCATCAGGAGCTTGATGGTGTCTTGGTCCAGCTCGGCATATTCCTTGGCGCTGACACCGAGGAGTTTCTGCAATTCGGCGGGAGGCAACTTCTGCATCTGCTCGACACTTATCTGCTCCGTCCGGGAAGAACTGTCCATCTTGCCCATGAAAATGGGGTAAGCCTCACGCGCCACGAACAGGAAGATGAGGAAGACCATGACGATGGTCGTCGAGGCCACGAGGAATATCCCCTTCTCCACCACCCACTCCAGGGGGCGGGCTTTGTGGCCACGGTGCAGCCCCATCCACCCATGGGAACGGGAGC
>CAZRGY010000868.1:0-1581 GCA_964599715.1 uncultured Verrucomicrobiota bacterium
ACCATCTGATTCATGCCGAAGCCAGCGCCGCCCGTCTGCCGCTGGTCACCTTCGAAAAAGCCGCTGCCCACCTGCCGTTCACCCAGCTGCTCAAGGTTTCCTGACCGCCATCGCCGCGGACCACTTTTTATTGACGCACACTTCTGCCCGAAAGATCTTTGCTCCATGCCTGCCTAGCAGGGACGAAGTCTGCGCTCCGACTGGATGGGGTGCGTGGCAAGCCCCTGTGAGTCCTAGAGTTCGGACACCAAGGCGGCTGAAAAATTCGGTTCTTCCAACTTCGCAATACGCCTGTCTATGAGAAAGACTTTTGCTGTCGTGATCGCTCTTCTCAGCCTATCCATTTCTGCGTTGGCTGACGGAATCCCGTTTGATCGCGACGCCAATCAAGTCACCGAGAAGCATGTGCGACTGACCCTCAATAAGGATCAGAAGGCTGAATACGCACAAGATAAAACCATCACGCTCACGGACAACCAGCTCAAGAGACTGACGAGTTTGAGTCCCGCATTTCCCGCCAAGATCTCCGAGGTGTTGTCTTATCGTTACGGGGACTGCACATGCTGCATTGGACGCCCCTATGCGATCCTTTTGCCTGACGCAGAATCGGTTGCCATTCCGCATTCTGAGGCGCATTACGTGACACGCCATGGGCCCAGGGGAAGACCCGATTTAGCCGCGATGACGCAGTCAAAGAAATCCCGGTGGAGCGCATTATGGAGTCGTTTTTTTCGACGGCCATGACATTGCCGATGCAGTTAGAGCAAATAAGATGTTTGTCCCATTATCGCCTCGTTGATCAGCGTCATGTTAGCGTCCCATCAGCGGTTCCCAACGTCGATTAATCAAGTGTTTGTTCCTTTCTCCGCTGGCCAGGTGTAGGGTGACCCATCGTTGCATCAGATGGAAGCGCTACGCAAAGCGATTGCGGATGGTTGGAGTTGGAAACTGAGCACGCCTGCCGCGGTTCTGGCGACAAATCACTTTGGCAATGTGATCGTGAAGAATGGCGATGGCTGGTTCTTCCGCATCATGCCAGAGGAGTGGCAGTGCGACTTGCTGGCGCACTCCGAAGAGGAGTTTGCGGCGAGGTGTCTTGAGGCTGATTTTCGCCGCGACTGGCAGATGCGAGCGCTCGTGGAGAAAGCGCAGGCAGCGCATGGCTCGCTTGCAGAAGGTCAGGTCTACCACCTCGTGATACCTGGCCACCTCGGAGGAAAGTACGAGATAGAAAACCTGCGGAAGATCTCCCTCTGCGAGTTGCTCGCCCATTCAGGCGCGATGGCGCAGCAAGTCGATGATGTGCCAGATGGCGGCGAGGTCATCATCACGCCGACGGCATGAAAAAGCTCAATCAAAAGCCCCCGTGTCTCGGGTGTGACCTGTCACGCCTTGTGCTGGCGCACGCCTCTCACTCCTGCCAGTTGCCATCGAGCACCTTGCCGGCTTCGACGGTGAACTGGCTGTTCGTTTCGCGGACGGTCCATTGGCGGCGCTGGAAGTGCTGCTTGTAGGACCAGCCGGCTTCGTAGTCCCAGACGCCGGGGCCGGTTTGGCGCATGAGGCGGATCTGCAGGATGT
>CAZRGY010000869.1:0-1579 GCA_964599715.1 uncultured Verrucomicrobiota bacterium
ACCACGCCACACCGGCCACCCAGCGTAATACCGCAGGCGGCAGCCGGTCCGTATTATCTGCCTGATACATGCCAAACATCACTCCGACCTGTTTGGTGTTGTTCAAGCAGCCGTTTTGCAAAGCCCGTGATTTGGCCTTGGCCAAAGCGGGCAGCAGCATGCCGGCCAGGATCGCGATGATCGCGATCACCACCAGCAGCTCGATCAAGGTAAATGCGTGGCGCAACCGCATCAGTGTCTTTGCCATCATTTTTTCTTTCATATCTTTCCTGGGTTGGTTGGAAACATTGTTCAACTTACTGATCCACCGACGTGACTTCTCCGCTTTCCGGATCGATCACATACCGCTTGCCTTTCGGCGGAGGCAACACCCGCTGCAGGTACCGCGCCTTCACCATCTCTTCCTGACTGCCCGGCACCCGCTTGAACTCCGCCATGAAACCGGTCACCCCTTCCATCAGGATGGGCAGGTTCATATCGTGCGTCTCCGGCGTCGCCGACTCCTTGAATTCCTTGATCTGTTCCTCGGTCATCCCCTTGAAGATGTCCTGCGGGCCGCTCTCCGTCGCCGCTCCCGGCGCGGCCACGGCCACTACACCTGCTCCATCGCCAGTCGGGGCTCCTACAGTCGGCGCTCCAACTGCTTCACTTGGCACCTCCATAGAGACCCCTTGGGCAGCCGGTGCAGGCGGGGGAACCACCACGTCCTCTTCCTTGTCTCCACAGCCGCTGACAGCCAGAGCGACTGACAACCCCAAACCAAGCATACAACTAGTCCGCGCAGGCTTCATGGCATATTCCTTACAAATGGCATGAAACCAGCGTGCTCTTTATTATTAATAAATCAAATAGGCATTTTGGGTGATTAACGAATAATTATATGCACTTATTTATGTCAAATTCATTATTACATGAATAATAATGTTTATTTTTATATTCAGATAGTTAATCCCTGTTACTTCACGCACCCCTGGCTGCCAGCTACTGATGTGCAGAGAAACCCAAATTGACCGCCCTTTGACCAAGTTCATTTTAGGCAAAAAAAAGCGGAGGCCGAAGCCTCCGCTGCGAAGATATCTAAAGTGTCTACTGCTATCGTCCGACTAGTCCTTCGGATGGATGGTCCACATGCCCGTCTGTTTGGCCAGAGCGGTATTGGTCGTTCCCAAGGTCTTGTTCGGGAGCATGCTCTCAGCATGACCGTCCACAAAGAGGTAGTCGATGTAGCTGTTGTGATAGGCCCGCGGATCCACGTACTGGACATTGGAGGTCGTCGTGGTTGCGAAGTGCACGTTGGCCGTGTCAATGGTCTGATTTTCCAGCGAACCTTGCTGGCAGGTGGATCCACCTGAAGCAACGGAACTGGGCCGGCCACGGATGATCTCCGTTAAAGCAATCGTACCGGTCGGATCCTTCACCACCGAGGCATTCACCGCCGCCTGACGCTGCGGGTTTTTGCCGTTGGCCCACTGGTCGCTGGAGTTCCAGGCATTACCCGGGTTCTCACCGTGATACCAGCGCAAGCCGACACCCGTCAGACTGCCCGGATTCGGCGGCCATTGGCTCGTGGTCTGCGCCA
>CAZRGY010000870.1:0-1578 GCA_964599715.1 uncultured Verrucomicrobiota bacterium
GAACTCGACCTGGATTCATCGCAGGATCATGGCGAACGAGCGCACTTTTCCGATCGACCCGACATCGCCGTATGCCGTGAAACACATGGCGGAGTATCTGCAAAAGGGCGGGAGGATGGTACTTTTTGCCGAAGGCCAGATCAGTCACACCGGCTCCCTCATGAAGCTGTTTGAGGGGACGGGTTTCCTCATCTTCAAGAGCAACGCCAAGGTGATCACCTGCTATCTCCGCGGGGCGAATCGACTGCTCTTCTCCCGTCAGCCCGGCTGGCGCCGTTTATTTCCCGAGGTGACGGCGCACTTTTCCGATGTGCTGCACGGCCCGAAACTGGGCGAGATGAGCACGACGGCCGCCCGCGCGAAACTGATCAACTGGTTGCGTGACCGCATGGTCGCGCAGCAGTTCGAGGTGGAGATGGAATTGGGGCCAACAAATCTGCTTGGTGCCATCGCCGAGGCGGCGCGGCGGCAGCGGGGCAAGGTCATCCTTCACGATGCGACCGATCAGCAATTGACCTACCGCCGCGTCCTGACCGGAGCGGATTTGTTGGGACAACAGCTGCGCTCCCGGCTCAAGCGCGAGCCGGACCGGGTTGGCGTTTTGCTGCCCAATGTCAACGCGACACCGATTGTCATCATGGGATTGTGGTCCCTGGGCAAGGTGCCGGCGGTGCTGAACTTCTCGACTGGGGCCACGACCATGGTGGTGTGCGCGAAACTCGCGGAATTGAAACAGATCATCACGTCACGACAGTTCCTCGAGAAGGCGAAGTTGAAGATTGAGCCATTCGAACAAGCCGGAATCGAGATCATTTACCTCGAGGATTTGCGGGCCTCGATCGGCACCTCGCAAAAATGGCTGACTCTTCTGCGAAATTCACTCCTGCCGGATTCCATCGCCAATCAACCGCCGCTCGCGGCGAGCCACCTGGCTCCCGAAGCGACGGCGGTGGTGCTCTTCACCAGCGGCTCGGAAGGGGTGCCGAAGGGAGTCGAACTCTCGCATCGAAACATTCTCGCCAACATCCGGCAGATGCTGGCAATCACGGATCTGGAGGATGGCGACCGGGTCTTCAATGCGCTTCCGCTGTTCCATAGCTTTGGCCTGGCGGTGGGTGCCTTGCTGCCATTGGTTCGCGGGATGTATGTGTTTCTGTATCCGTCACCTCTTCATTACCGCGTGGTGCCTTCGGCATTGTATGGAACCAACTGCACCGTGTTCCTCAGCACGAACACCTTCCTCAATGGTTATGCCCGCAAGGCGCATCCATACGACTTCAGAAAGATGCGCTATCTCTTTGCGGCCGCAGAAAAGGTGCAGGAAGCCACGTTCCAGACCTGGGCCCAGCGTTTGGGAGTGCGCCTTCTCGAGGGTTACGGCGCCACCGAGTGCAGTCCGTGCCTCAGCGTGAACACGCCAATGGCTCCCCGCTACGGATCAGTCGGCCGGTTGTTGCCGGGAATCGAATACAAACTGGAGTCGGTGGAGGGTGTGAGCGAGGGCGGCCGGCTGCTGGTGCAGGGTCCAAACATCATGCATGGTTATTTGAACCCGGATGCCAACGCCAAGTTCAAGGC
>CAZRGY010000871.1:0-1577 GCA_964599715.1 uncultured Verrucomicrobiota bacterium
GGCACGAAATAAACTTCGCCCGCTGGAAGATTCGCCACATCCGGTTTCGTGCCGCGGCAAAGCCCGTGACTCTTCTGTGCTTCCTGTTGTTCGCAGCTGAGCGTGAGCGTGTAGGTCTGGTCGGCCACGGTGTAATCGATCTCGAACTTGTCCGCCTTGGTCATGGCGAGGCGGAGTTTCTCAGCTTGGCGCGAGACATCGTTGTAATCCACGGCGAGACCGCTGCTCAGGATGATCTCATTCATGCCGTGCATCGTCGCACCGCGGAAACCGTATTGCTTGGCGAAGGCCGTGAGCGGTGCCGTGGCGGAGAAGGTGGAGATGCAGAGGATGAGATCGTATTTCGGGTAGATGTCCTGCTCGAACTTCACTTCGCGGCCATCTGGGGTGTAGGCCACATCGGGCAGGTCGAGGTTACTGCCGCCCGTGAGTTGGTAGGCGAAGAAATCGCCGCCTGTCAGCTTCAGCTCAGCGAGGCCGCCGTTTTTCAGACCTTGATAAAAAACATCATGGGCATGGCGTTGGATGGTGAGTGACGGGTCTTTCAGGAAGGCGAAATCTTTCACCTGTTTGGGGTCTTCCAGATCGATCAGGATGGCCACGCGCTGGCCGCCCGAGGGCTCGAAAACGGTGTTCAGCAAACGAGTTAGGCTGAACGGAGGAAAGCTCATGGTCGATGTATTCATGCTCGTTGGTAACGTTAATTGGTTTTTCCAGTGTGCGGAACGTAGGCCCATTTGAGATGAATGCAAATGGACGGGACGTTAATTTTCCGTGACGGTAGGAGCCTTCGATCCGGGAAGTTATTCCCTCTCGGCCCCGCACGGGGTATCTTGCCCACGGTATGGTTGAAGCATCGCTCTATGAACGTCTCGGTGGAAGCGCGAAATTGGATCTTCTGTTGAGAAATTTCTACGCCAGTCTGGCGGAACATCCTGACCTTGGTCCCATTTTCGCGCAGCATGTGGATGACTGGCCCTCGCATCTTTTCACGGTGCGAGAGTTCTGGGCCATGCAGACCGGCGGGCCTTCCATCTACCGCGGTGGCATGGCGGCGCGTCACGTGCCGCTGCGTCTGCAACCACAGCATTTCGATCAATGGCTCGCCCAGTGGGAAACAAGTTGCCGTGCCCACTTCGAGGAACGCGAAGCGGGCGAACTCATCCAGATCGCGCACAAGATCGGCGAGCGACTGCGACAGATTGTACGCACGGCGGAGACACGGAGGTAGTGGAGCGCGACTCTCTGAGTCGCAGCAACGGCCCTGAGCAATAGCAGCGGTAGCAAGCATTCTATTCTTCCAAGCGCGCAATTCGGCAGCCTCAAACAATTTTCAAGCAGGCTGATTGGCGAATATTGCTGCGACTCGGAGAGTCGCGCTCCTGCGCTATGCCAGCAGCGTGATCAAGCTCTCTCGCGCGGCACTGAGTCCCTTATACTCCATCACCGCAGGTGGCATGGTGCGGAGCGCGCGGGACAATCCTTGTTTGGCTTCCGGGTTTTGGATCACTTCCCGTAGTGAATGCGTGGTGAGCCGGATGCCGAAGAGCACACCGTTGTTTTCAGGCAACGCCACC
>CAZRGY010000872.1:0-1576 GCA_964599715.1 uncultured Verrucomicrobiota bacterium
CGCGCAGGCGGACGACATTCTTCATCTGCAATTTGTTCGTCGGATACCCGTCATGCCCACACAGATAAAAGCTCAGCTGCTCGGGCAACTCAAAGGATTGCGAACGCAAGACGCCCGTAAGTTTTTCCCCCAAGGGATGGCTGGAGATGAGCTGCGTCTTCACGCCATCTTTTGAGGGCCGCTCCTGCAGGGTCCAGGGATTCTTCGTGTCGCGCGCACCATCCACCGGCATATTGCCCCAGCCACCTTGCTTCTGCGCTTCCGCCAGTAAACGCGGTGCTAAAGTCTTGCCCCAAGTTTGCAGTTTGGGCGTGAGTTGTTCTCCCCGCTGATTGAATCCCTGTTGCACGGTCTGGAACAGCGAGAGCTGGAAATCCAGATCATCCGCCCGTTCCCGCTGCACGGTATCGGCCAGCACATCGAGCCCGGCCTTGGGCGCATAGCGGGCGACATGCTCCAACACTCGCGGGCGCAAGGGAGAATCCTTCGGCACGCTGTCGTGATGTTTCAGGAGGAACTCCGCCGCTATCTCTGTCTTCAAGCCCAACGCGATATCGATCAGGGCCACCCGCTGGGCATCGGTGAAGATATCAGCCGCGTAAAAGGCCCAGGCTCCGGCACCGTTCAATTGATTACGCAAGGCCAGTCGCGCCATGTGCAGCAGGTGCGTGTCTTCTGCAGGCACTTTGCCGATCAATTCCACCAGTGGTTTCACTCCGTCCATCTGCATCTGCTGTGCGAGCACTTCCGCTGCCGTCCGCTGGACGAGGGCTGAAGAATCTGACAACGCCGCGATCACCAACTTCTGCAGGGGCTTATCTGGGGCAGATGCCTTTGGGTTGCTCTGCGAGGCAAGCCCGCGATCTGCCACAATCCGCAAGCCATGCACCCGCACCTGCGCCACTGGCGATTCGATGGCTTGCTCCAACTCCCGGTCTTTCAACACCCCGAGCCGTTCACGCAACCAAAGCGAGTGGATATAGCGCAGCACTTCCTCAGAGTTTTCTGTAAGCGCTGTGGCCTCGCCATTTCTCCAAGGGGTTTTTAATGACATCCGCGCAAAGGCTTTCCCGTGCACATCAGCGATAATGTTCATCGCGATCATGCGGCGGGTCATGTTCGGCGAACCCAATTCCTCGACCAAGCCTTTCAGTCCCTCCGCCAGCTTCGTATCCGGCAGCTTGTTCTTTCCATCTTCGCCGCGATACACGATGCGCCAGATACGCCCGCGTTCACGGTCGCGTCCCGGATGCGTCAGCGGCACTTCGTAATGTCCGATGATACGGTTGTAGAAATCCGCCACATACAATGCTCCATCGGGACCGAACTGCAGGTCCACCGGTCGGAACCACGGATCATCCGTGCGCAGAAAATCCGGCATCTCATGACCCTTGGAGGTCGAGCCCAGCCATTCCACACGATCGCGATTGATGCGGCTGGTCATCACGTTACCGATGATGAGGTTGCCCTGATACTCCGCTGGCCACGTGGGCTCCGTGATGTATTGGATACCACAAATCGCTGTGCTGCCGTGGCTGTGCTGGATGGTCACCGGTGCGAAGCCGAGCCCATCATG
>CAZRGY010000873.1:0-1573 GCA_964599715.1 uncultured Verrucomicrobiota bacterium
CGCCGGTGCCAGCACGGAAAAACCGCCACCCAGGAACGCCCGGCCCGGTTCGTATGTTGTCATCAAATCGGAGGACTCTGGGACCGGCATCCCACCGGAGTTGATGGAGCGTATCTTTGAGCCGTTTTTCACCACAAAAGAAGTCGGCAAAGGCACGGGCCTTGGGCTATCCACCACGATGGCCATTGTGAAGAGCCACGGCGGGTTTATCAACCTGTATAGCGAGGTTGGCAAGGGCACCAAATTCAAAGTCTATTTCCCGGCGGATGCCTCAAAAGAAGCGTCCGAAGAGCGATCCATTGAGCAAACGCGCCTGCCGCGAGGCAAAGGCGAACTGATCCTGGTGGTGGATGACGAGGAAAATATCAGGAACGTAGCGAAAAGCACACTGGAAAGGTTCGGCTACTCGGTCATGGTCGCCGCGCACGGAGCGGAAGCAATCGCCATCTACGCTCAAAATCAAAGTGCGGTCGCGGTCGTTTTAACCGATATGGCCATGCCGATCATGGATGGACCCACCATGATCATTGCACTGAAGTCGATAAACCCAAAGATTTGCATCATCGGATCGAGCGGACTAACTTCAAATGGAGGAAACGCGAAGGCAGTTGGCGCGGGCGTTGAGCACTTCATTCCCAAGCCGTACACAGCGGAAGCGATGCTAAAGTCCATCCGCGCCGTTTTGGACTCTCATTAAGGCCATAATCGATCCCGTGATGTGAAAGGCGATCACCCCTTTCATTTTGATTGGGGCCGCGGTGGCGTCAATCGTCGAATCTAAAATGAGCGAATCGAGAATATGGGCCGGCTACTTCGGCAGCGCCTTTTCGAGCTCGGCGAGCAGTAACGCTTCATCGAAAGGTTTTTGCAGCACGGTTCGAGCGCCAAACCTCCGCGCGACATCGAGGTAGAATGAGGCCGGCATCCTGCCGCCGCCCAACATTGCGATGATGGGCAGCTCTGGCTTGTCACTGCGAAGATCGGATATCACCTCGACGCCATAATTGCCAGCTATTCTCATTTTGACCCGGCGGGCCGGACGCCTGGCGGGGCTGGAAGCAGGGCTGGCGAGACGGGGTTGAGGCAAAATGGGAAGTTCACCCGTTTGTCACGTTCGTCACACGTTTGTAACTTGTACTGTTAGGTACGTTCCGGCATTCCTGTGGGCGCATGAACGCGCGCCGCTTTGACCAGATGATCGAACGCTGGCGGAGCGTCGCGGCGGGACTGCCCGACCGGCGCACGGGCGACAACTGCTCCTATACGATGGCCGACCTCGCGCTTTCGGCCTTCGGGGTCTTTTTCACCCAGTACCCCTCCTTCCTGAGCTTTCAGCAGAACATGGAGAAGGTTTCGGGCCGCAACAATGCCCGCTCCCTGTTCGGGGTGGAGCGCATCCCGTGCGACAACCACATCCGCCAGACGCTCGACCCGGTGGAAGCTTCCGAGTTGTTCGGCCTCTTTGACGATTTGCACCAGGCTTTCGCGGAGGCGGGGTTGCTGGAGGCCATGCGCGCGGTGAACAATACGCGGCTGATGGCGCTGGATGCCACCTGGTATTTCTCCTCCCAAT
>CAZRGY010000874.1:0-1568 GCA_964599715.1 uncultured Verrucomicrobiota bacterium
AGCGCCGGTCGTGCGCCCCATATCCTGCCCAACCTAGCGGGGTCGCTGCCCAATGACAGCTTCACCGATATCCTCGGCTTGCCGACGGTCTGGGTGCCGCATTCCTATCGCGGCTGTTCGCAACACGCGCCGAATGAACACGTCCTCAAGCCGGTGTGCCGCGATGCTCTGCGACTTATGGCGGGACTGTTCTGGGATCTGGGCGAAGGGGGCACACCGCCGCGCATTCAGGCCTGAACGTTCTGTCCTGTGCCGGGTCATTCCCTGATCCGGCATCAAAGACGGATCCGCGACGAGAACTCTCTGCAATTGAACATGTTAACCCGTCGGCAACACCTTTCCGGCTATCCCTGATCCTGGGTGAGTATGAAGGTGGTGGAGATGGGCACGCAATCCAATGCGGCGCCAGTCATCATCAAGCGGAAAAAGATCATAGCGGGTGGACACCACGGTGGGGCGTGGAAGGTTGCTATAGCATGAGTTCCTTTTGACATGGTGAGCGCGTTTTCGCGCTGATTGAAGATGCCGCTCCCGGAGGAACGACTGTCTGCCTTCTGACACCTGCAAGCCCGGTTCATACCGGCACTAGCGCCATCCCGATGGATGCAGGCTCACCTTGCCGCTTCAAATGCTAAGGATGTCCTAAGGTCAGGACCCATTGATTTTGGTGTGAACCTCTGAATCACTGCTTCCAAAATGGAGCGGCGACATGAGCGATCTTTTCTGGCTGACCGATGCGCAGATGGCGCGTCTCGAACCTTTCTTTCCGAAGTCTCACGGCAAGCCACGGGTTGATGACAGGCGTGTTTTGAGCGGGATTATATTTATCAATCGCAATGGCTTACGGTGGAGGGACGCGCCTGCGGAGTATGGCCCATCAAAGACGCTCTACAATCGCTGGAAGCGGTGGAGCGACAAAGGCGTCTTTGCACGCATGCTTCTGGAACTGGCCGATCGGGGCGGTGGGACGGACACACTTATGATTGATGCCACCCACTTGAAGACGCACCGCACCGCCTCGAGTCTGGGCCTGAAAAAGGGGGGCGTGGTCGTCTGATTGGACGAACCAAGGGCGGGATGAACTCTAAACTGCACACCATCACGGACGCTTTCGGTCGCCCCTTGCGCATGTTCCTGACGGCAGGCCAACGCAGCGATTACATTGGAGCACGGGCGTTGTTGGAGGGTCTGCCGCCTGCCAAACACATGCTGGCCGACCGCGGTTATGATGCGGATTGGTATCGTGAAGTGCTTGAAAACAAGGGGATCAAGCCATGCATACCATCGCGAAAAGGCCGGAAGATCCCAATCCCGCACGATGCGGCCCGCTACCGGCAGCGCCACAAGATCGAGAACAGCTTTGCCCGCCTCAAGGACTGGCGGCGTGTCGCAACTCGCTACGACAGATGCCCGAAAGTGTTTCTCTCCGCCTGCGCCCTCGCTGCCGTAGTCATGTTCTGGCTATGAGTCCTGACCTTAATTTGCCATCACCAGAAAGGAAACAGTAGCTGCGAGATCTCTTTCAATGTTCTGTCCAACACGCATTACAATGATGAACTTGATCGACT
>CAZRGY010000875.1:0-1564 GCA_964599715.1 uncultured Verrucomicrobiota bacterium
TCCATGAACGCGCTTCCGACACGTGCAAGGCAGCCATGCGCTGGGCAAGCTGGTCTTCCTTCTCCGGACTCACGGGGAACGTGCTCATAATGTGGAGGTTAGCTTAAGGCTAATGACGAATCCAGCCCCCTTCTAAGGTGGATTTGATGCCAAATAGTGGTGAGAAATGTTATCAAAATTCACTGTCCTGATAGGGTTGGTTGGCCTTATGCTGTAAATCCAAGAGTGAGAATATCCGTTCAACGCAATCGCAGAGGGTTGACCCTGCTGGAGATCATGATCGTGGTCGGGATTGTTGGCATCCTGGCTGGGATGGCGGCTATGAGCATCACGGGACCGCGGCGGGCGGCCCAGACGAATACGTGCATCGCGAATCTGCGCCAGCTCGAGAACGCCAAGCAGGAGTGGGCATTCGAGAAAAGCATGTCAGGCGGTGATACGCCGACGCTGGCGGATATCAAACCTTACTTCCGTTTTTCCCCTGATTGTCCGGCGCTCGGGTCGTATACCATCAATGCCGTCACCAACAAAGCGACCTGCAGCATCACAGGGCACTCGCTTTAGTAGCGGAGAGACAGGCCTCGGTGGCTACGGCGGGCGTCACGAACTGCCGGCTGGAAGCCAGCAGCACGAATCATGTGCTGCGTCGTTCCACAACTGAATTCACCAACTTTAGCCTCAAAAGCGCAGGCGGTCTTACAGATACTTCTGCAGCAGCGGTTGCAGTTCCTTCACGGTCTTCTTGGGCCACATCTTCTTGTCGGTGATAATGGCGCATTGCAGGGCGCTGTGGCAGGACCAGGTGGGTTCAGCGGGAATCTGGGCGATGGCCTTGGTGACGATCTCCTTGGCCTTGGCGGCGTTGCGGTGGAGGTATTCGATGACCATCTCGAGCGTCACGTGGGCTTCATCCACTTTCCAGCAATCGTAGTCAGTGACCATGGCCATGGTGGCGTAGGCGATCTCGGCCTCGCGCGCGCACTTGGCTTCACCGAGATTCGTCATGCCGATGACATCGTAGCCGAGTTTGTGATTCGTGAGGGATTCGGCGCGGGTGCTGAAGGCAGGGCCTTCCATGTTCACGTAGGTGCCGCCGTTGTGGGCGCGGGCTTTGCAGGACTTCGCGCTTTTGTAGAGGATGGCGCGCAATTCCTCGCAGATGGGATCGGCAAAGGCGATATGCGCGACGATGCCGCGACCGAAGAAAGTATGGTTCAGGGATTGCTTGGTGCGGTCGAGGAATTGATCGATGAGGACGATGTCGCACGGTTTGTATTTGGCCTGCAAGGAGCCGACGGCGCTCACGCTGATGATCCAGTGCACGCCGAGCTTCTTCATGGCCCAGATGTTCGCGCGGTGATTCAGCTCAGTGGGCAGGATGCGATGACCGCGGGCATGGCGGGGGAGGAAGACGACTTCGCGGCCGGCGAGGGTGCCGGTGAGAAATTCATCGGAAGGATCGCCGAAGGGTGTCTTGACCTTCACCCATTTCTGATTGGTGAAACCCTCGATGTGATAGAGGCCGCTGCCGCCGATGATGCCGATGCGATTTGTTGCCATGATG
>CAZRGY010000876.1:0-1556 GCA_964599715.1 uncultured Verrucomicrobiota bacterium
ATGGCTCGTGAGCGCGGCCTAACTGTAGATAAAGCTGGCTTTGACAAGCTCATGGAGGCGCAAAAGGCTCAAGCCCGAGCGGCACAGAAAAAACAAGTTATCGAGCTTGCCAATGAGCTAGGTGGCGGTGGAGCCACGAAGTTTCTTGGGTTTGAGAGATTGGAACTAGAAACCGAATTCGACGGCGTCAGAGGCTCTGACTATTTTATCACTAAAGCTTCGCCTTTTTACGCGGAAATGGGAGGGCAAGTAGGTGATTCAGGAACCCTAGAAGTGATCGGTAATTCGGGTGGAAAACGGTCTTTTCGGATAGTTAACACTACGAAAACACCAAATGGTGTATTCCTTCATATCATTGATCCGGCTGAAAAAGATCTTGTTTTACCAGAGGACGGTTCCGGAAATCCTCATAAGGTTCTTTTAAAAGTCGATGCCGCCCGTCGCCATGCGATCGAACGTCACCATAGCGTCACGCACTTGCTCCACTGGGCCTTGCACGAGGTCGCCAGCAAGGAAGCCTCGCAAAAGGGCTCTTCCGTTGGGCCCGACAAGCTGACCTTTGACTTCAACAGCGCCCCTTTGACAGCGCAACAGGTCGCGGACATTGAGAAACTCGTGAATGACCGCATTCTCGAAAACGCTACTGTAAGCTGGATGGAGGTCAAATACAGCCATATCAAGGACCGCAAAGACATCATGCAGTTCTTCGGAGACAAGTACGGTGATTGGGTGCGAGTCGTGCAGATCGGTGGTAAAGCGACCGCCCTAGATGGTTACTCCATGGAACTCTGCGGCGGCACCCACGTGCGCGGCACCGGCGAGATTGGCTTGTTCCGCATCGTCAGTGAATCCGCTGTCTCCGCTGGCGTCCGCCGTATCGAGGCCGTCGCCGGTCTCACTGCCTATCATATCGCCCGCGAACAGGCCGAACTGCTGAAGACCCTCGCTGGCAAGATGAACGCCCCGCTCGGCGAGATCGAGAAGAAGCTCGACGCCCTGCTCGCGCACCAGAAGGAACTCGAGAAATCTCTGAAGGCCGCCGCCCAGCGCGAAGCCGCCCAAGCCGCCAAGGGCTTGCTCGCCAAGGCGGAGACCATCAACGGCACCCCGCTCATCGCCGCCCATGTCGGCACGGCCGATGGCGACATCGTGCAGACCATCGTGGATTCACTCAAGGGTGAGTTCAAAGGCGTGATCGTGCTCGGTGGTGTGAACAACGGCGCGGTAGCCCTCGTCGCCTCCGTCAGCCCGGACTTCACCGCCAAGGCGCAGGCCGGCAAGATCATCCAGGCCATCGCCCCCATCGTCGGCGGCAAAGGCGGCGGCAAACCCGACAACGCCCGCGGCGGCGGCAAAGATGCCACCAAACTCGACGAAGCCATCGCCAAGGTGAAAAGCTTGCTCGGGTAATAGTATAGCATCCGAATATAGAAAGGGCAGACCGTCGCTTTTCACCAAGCAGGCGGGACACGTACGGCTTGCACTACGGGTATAGCGTCGGGCAGATTTCAGCGCGGGCGATGCATCAACCGTAGCGCCCGCGTCCCGCGGGCCGT
>CAZRGY010000877.1:0-1548 GCA_964599715.1 uncultured Verrucomicrobiota bacterium
TCTCCGATACGTTGATATCCGTCCCCGCCAGTGTGCGATACTTCATGCGACAGGCCGGATGATGGAGAGAGCCGGCTGGAAACGCAATGGCAGCCGAGACGGCTGCGGAACAGCCTGCGAGACGCAGGCGCTACGTAGCGCAAGCCTCCGGCTTGCCGTCCGCGCAGGCATCTCTGCCTGCGCATGGTTTCCCACCACTTTATCCCCCTGAACTCACTTGCGGTCTTGCCCCCATCACGTAACTTGGACCGCATGATCAGACCGGCCGATTTGTTTGACCTGAGCCAGACGGAACACGCTGCCCTCTTCGAGGGTTGCGAGACGGCTTGGGACGCCTTGAAGAAGCTCAAGGCATACGTGGAGATGACGGTGAAGCCCGCCCTGCACAACCGTTGCGATGGCGATGCGTTCATCGGCGATCTGGTCTTCATCGGTGAAGGCACCGTGGTGGAAGATGGCGTGATGATCAAAGGCCCGGCCATCATCGGCAGGAACTGCGAGATCCGGCATAACGCCTATATCCGCGAGCACGTGCTCATCGGGGACAACTGCGTCATCGGCAATTCCTGCGAGGTGAAGCACTCGCTCATCTTCAACACGTGTCAGGTCCCGCACTTCAATTACGTGGGCGATTCCATCCTCGGTTACAAGGCGCACATGGGTGCAGGCAGCATCCTTTCCAACGTGAAGTCCCTGCCCGGCAATGTGACTGTGGAGATCGACGGCCAGAAGGTGGACACCGGCTTGCGCAAGTTCGGCGCTTTGCTCGGCGACCATGCCGAGATCGGCTGCAATTCCGTATTGAACCCCGGCAGCATCATCGGTCGCAGTTCCGTGATCTACCCCACCACCAATTGGCGCGGTGTCTTGCCCGCCGAATCCATCGCCAAGAACAAAGCCGCGGCAGAAGTGGTCATAAGGAAGGCGAAAGACGGAAAATAATGATCACTTGCGTTTCTGCCGTTTGGCTGGTTTAATAAAGCCATATGGCAGTCAAAGAGTTACCCTTGGTTGAACGCCTGCTCGCTCCCGGCAAGAGCCGTTCTGGCGGTCGCCATCTGACCAGTTCCACTACCGTGCAGATCCAGAGCGTGAAGGACGGCTTCACCGCCAAAGCCTTTGACCTGCTTTGCGAAGCCTACGACGTTCCTCGTGAGCGAATTTGCCAGGTGGTTCGCATCCCCTCGCGGACCTTGGCCCGTCGCACCGTTTTTAAGCCTGATGAGTCAGAGCGCATCTTGCGGCTGGGCCGCCTGTTTCAGCGGGCCATGATTGTGCTGGGCTCAGCCGAAGAAGCACGCGTCTGGTTTCGTGCGCCACAACATGCTTTCGGCGGCATCGCCCCCCTGGACTATGCAGACACCGAACTCGGGGCGCGTGAGGTGGTAATCCTGCTTGGCCGGCTGGAACAATCCCGCGGCAAGGGCCGGGGCCTGCACATCCTGGAGCTGCAGGACTGCGAGCCCATGCTCACCGACGACCACCTGCGGCACGTGCTGGCGGGCCTGGCCGAACTCGACATCGTGCGGCGGGCGGAGGACGGTGCCT
>CAZRGY010000878.1:0-1547 GCA_964599715.1 uncultured Verrucomicrobiota bacterium
TGCCCGTTTTCCGGTCACGCCTTTGATCGGTCCTGTGGCTGTCTGGATGATGACGCGGCGGCCGGAAATGATTGTCCGATCGTGGCCGCCGATGGTGTCGAAGTAGAGAAACCCGTCCTTGTTCACGAAAGTGTTGATGAGTCCGAGTTCGTCCATGTTGCCGGAAAACATCAGCGTCGGCGCTCCCTTGCCATTGAGCGTCGCGAGCCGGTTGCCGAGGGCATCGTCGGCGTAGTTGTCCGCGTGCGGTTTCACGAACCGGTCAAACACAGCCTGGGCTTGGGCCTCCGCGCCGGACGGCGACTTGGCCTTGAGAAGTTCGGTCAAAAAGAGCGGAGCGGAATAAGACATGTGCCCAACAGGGCTGAAACGCGCCCGACCGGCAAAAGGAAAATCGTCAGGCGGCGGACCGGCGTCGGCGGACATGAAAAAGCCGCCGGGGTTTACCGGCGGCCGAAAGCACGGGCAGGCTTCAGTTCTTCTTCGGATCGGGTCCGCCGTGGTCGCCGATCAGCACCCACTTCTCACCCTGCTTCATGAGGACGTCCGTCCAGCGACCGGAGGATTCGTCCTCCTTGTCGGCGGTCTTCGAAATCTGCGTCCAGTGATAGTGGACGATCGCAATGTTGCCGTGGATCTTGATCCCCACGGGCTGGACGTGGTGAACGAGGGTCTTGGACGCCTTGTGGTAGTGACTGATGAACTTCGCCGCCGTGGCCTTGTTACCGGGCAGGGCGTTGCGGTTGCTCCAACCCACGTAATCGGGGTGGAAATATTCCATGAAGCCCGCGGCCGGGGTAGGCCCAGGCGTAGGCGCTTGCCGCGGTGTTGCCCGCGGCATCCAGTGCCCAATAGGCTTCGACGTGCTTCCAGACTTCCTTCTGTTCCGCGGACCATTCCTGGGCGGAAAGCAAGGCGGGGCTGGCGAGGAGCAGACAAAGTGCCATCAGCGGCACGGAGAACAACCTGGAGGATGTTTTCATGGGGGTATCAGTTGGGGGTTGATTTCCGGGCGCGGCGGCTTGGCCGCTGCGTCACCGGGGTGTTCCCCGAATTTACCAGAGCGCATGCAAGCCACGAGCCCCATTTGGGGGAAACCGGCTGGATTCCCCCTCGGTAAATGCCCTGATGCATCATCAGCCGCTCGCACCGTGGGCACTGTTCCGGATTTTCTCCGCCAGCTCCTCCAGCGGGTAGGTGATGATTTCCGCCAGCGTCGGGTGATACCACGGCGCGCGCAACAGATCGAACACCGTGCTGCGCAGCGTCATTGCGACCGAGAAACAGTGGATCAACTCGCCGGCATCCTTGCCGACAATCTCCGCACCGAGAATCTTGCCGCGCTTCGGATCGGCGATGACCTTCACGTAACCGTATTTGGCCTCCATCAGGATCGACTTGCCGTGGTCATCGAACGGATAGGAAGCGACCAGATAGGGCACGCCCTTTTCCTGCAATTGCGATTCCAGCCGGCCCACCGTGGCGAGCTGCGGATCAGTAAAAACCACATTGAGCAAGAGCGAGTAATCGACGGGCTTGGTCTTTTC
>CAZRGY010000879.1:0-1537 GCA_964599715.1 uncultured Verrucomicrobiota bacterium
ATAGCGGAAGTGTTCATCCGGGTCCTCCTCCACCTTCACGGGCTTCATCACGATTTGCTTCCACAGAAACAGGGTGAATTCCTCAGCGAAATTCATGGCTGGTGCTTTAGAACGTGAATTGCGCAGGGTTTGGTAAGATGGCGATGACGTATTGGCTTGGTTCACCAGTTCCGGGTGTTTTCGCAATAGACGCCGGACCTTTGCCTCATCTTCCTTAAAGATGGCATACCGCAGTTCCTCCCCGAGATCGCGCGGCCAGGTCGCATAGACGATCCACCCCGCCAACCCCAGCAGGGCCAGCAAGAACCATTGTCTTAACCGGGATTTCTGTTCCTTGTTCACAGACCGTTCACGGCCCGGCGTAGGCGTGCCATGCATCCCATCCAGCGGGGCTTCTACGTGACCCCATCGGATCGCAACGCTGCCGTCAGGCCATGGGTGATGCTTGGCAATATAACCGGACTGCAACTACCACCACAAGCCCGCAGTCAGTTGATCAGACCGCGCCAGAGGAAATAGCCATACGCGGCGACCAACAATATCCCCACAAAGCGCGGCAACCTTCCCAGTAAAGCCATGAAGACCAGATGCACCACCGTGGCCCCGGCGATGATCTGCACGCCGATCTCAAACATGTCTGGCAAGGCGATGGGGTGGAACAGGGCGAACAAACCGATGCACAAAGGGATACATATGTGTCCATCGCCCACTTGTGAGGCATAGGTGACGTCTGGCTTGCCGCGCCATGAATAGTAGAGGGCCAGCACGGCATTCGGCAGCACCATCAGCCAGCCGCTGAGCACACCCAGGTTATCCTTGCTGATAAATCCCAACTCCTGTTTGCCGAGCCAGCTTATCAACCAGTCCGTGCTCACATAGATGCCGTAGCCGCCGACAATCAGGAGCGCGAAATCCACGAACATCAACCAGCGCAACGCCTTGTTCTGCTCCACATTTGATTTCAGCACTTCATACACATGGAAGCATTGCCAGAAGAGAAAGATGCCTACGAGGACCAGCCCGTCACTGAAATCCAGTTTCCCATCCCGCGCCAGAGCCCACACGACGCCGGTGAAGAACAACACCGCCACCAAGGTGAGCAACAGAGAGAGGCGGTTCACCTTCCGTTCGGTCTCGCCTTTCTTCTGTTTGTCCGCCTTGCACTTCTTGGTGCCCTTCGCCTTTTTCTCCGGCGAGCTGCCGCTGGCGATGTTCATGCCGAAGATCATGGTGGGCACCCCGATGAGCAAGGTGAGGTTCGTGACGTTGTTCACGAGACAGTTCACCACCACTTCGCCGCCATCCCCGTTATCCCTTGCCAGCAAGATGGCGAACATGAGGTTCCCGATGCCGGAACAATAAGGCATGACCAAGGTGCCAAGGACGGTGCCGCCGAGGCCGTTGCGGGTCATGGCCTCCAGCCGCCAGACCATGAGGAGGGACGCGACGATGAACAGGCCGAAAAAGGCCCAAGGAGCCCCCGGCCCGGTGCTTTCCAAAATGGACGTCAGCGAACGCAACGCGCGGAGTTAAGCAA
>CAZRGY010000880.1:0-1537 GCA_964599715.1 uncultured Verrucomicrobiota bacterium
CGAAGGCTCCTCCGCCTCTGACTGCGCCTCGTCCGTCGGGACCAACCCCTCCCGTTCGAGGAAATCGTCCACTCTGCGGGATACGGAAACCTTCCGGGGCTTCAGAACGTGGACTTCGGCGGGAAAGGAGTAGGTATTGTCAGACACTAGGCAACCAGCCCCAGAACGCTGTCGATACGTCTGGTGTCTGGCGCATGGTCTGCGCCGCCCAAGGCGTCGGTGTTGAGAAATTCGGCGAAGAGGAAGTCGATGGCATCCCACTTCTTTTCAGGCGTTACGCTCAGGCCGCGTTCCGAAATGCGGTGTTCGACCGCCAGCCCGATCTTGCGGTAGGCTTGGGTGATCTCGTCGTGCCGCCGACTTTTTCCGTGCTCGGTGTCTCCCTCCAGAATCCAGAGCGGATCGACGTCGAATTCCTGAAAGACCCGCAGCAGCAGCGTGCCGGTGATGTCTCGCTCACCGCGTTCGTAGTACTGATAGGCGCTACGGCTGATGTCTAGCCGTTGCGCCATCGCCTCTTGGGAGAGGTTGGCCATGCTGCGCACCGCCGCAAGACGACTCCCTAAGCCTGTGACGGTCATGTCCAACCTTCTTACTGGTTGCATTGACCACAATCTTGGTTATAGGTGTCTTAAGGAACCATAAATCGTGGCGATGCGCTCGTTCTGTCCGAATCCAGCGTACTTTTGTTTCGTTCTGAATGCAAAACGGAATTTTTCGCATCGATTTGTGAGCAGATCGCAGACGAGGTGACGCATGACCAAACTTCTCGAAACCCCAAAGGAACTGGCCGAACGGGTGGGCATCCCAGTGTCCAACATCCGCTATCTGATCCGCGAAGACATGCTGGATCACATCTTCACTGCCCCCGGCAAACGGAACCCGAAGATCCCGAGCGGGGCTTGAGAGAAGTATGTCTCGCAGTTCACAGTCACGGCTGCGCCCAAGACCGCCCGCAGCGGCCGGAAAGGGTGAGGCGATGATGAGCACCGAACACGCTGAGCAGTCCCAGATCCTCACCATCGGCAAGACGCCCGCCCAGTGGGTCGAGATCATGGCCACGCACGGGATCGAGATTTCCGAGCGGACGCTGCGCGAGAAGGCCAACGACACTGGCGCGTTCTTCCGGCTGGGGCGCACGATGCTGATCACGCCCGCGCAAATTGATACCATCTTCGAGGAAGGACAGGCATGCCGCTCGAAATCTACAAGCGTGGCTCCGTCTTCTGGGTCAAGGGCTGGGTCGAATACAATGGCCGACCGATCGCCGGTCCATACCGCCAAAGCACGCGAGCGACTACTGAAGCTGGCGCGCGGGACTGGATAAACGACGAAACGCAGCTTCAGGTCCGCAAGTACTTGATCGGCGAAGAGCATAGCCTGCGCTTCGCCGATGCGGTCGATTTCTATCACCCATCCGCAAAGACGGCGAAGCAACTTCTGCCGATTCTCGATGAGATCGGGGATATGCCGCTGGGAGCGATTACTGGCGCGCTGCTGAAAAGCCTTGGCCGCAAGCTGAAGCCGAATGCCTGCA
>CAZRGY010000881.1:0-1535 GCA_964599715.1 uncultured Verrucomicrobiota bacterium
TTCGATAAGCAGGATGTTCCGCTTCTGCAACTCATCCAGCAAACGCTGATTCAGCGCGTTGTAGCCGAGCACATAGGTCAGGAAGACGGCGCGCGTATTCGGCGTGATCTTGCGCAAGATCTCATCCGTATCCATGCCCAAGTGACTGTTGTCGATGTCCACAAACACCGGGGTCAACCCGGCTTGCAACACCGAGGCGATGTCAGACACCCATGTGAGCGTCGGCACCAGCACCTCGCCGGGGCCATACAGTTCGCGCAGGGCCGCCATGGTGATGATATTGGCGGAGGCACCGGAGTTCACGAAGACGCTGTACTTGCATCCCAGCCATTCGCTCCATTCTTTCTCGAAAGCGCGGACGTTTTGCGATTGCGTCAGGATGGGATCATCCTGCTGCAAGAACGTGATCAGCGCATCGAGGTCGCTCCGGGGAATATTATTGGCCATCAACGGCCATTTGAGATTCGGCACAGTCACAGGTGGCGCGGTTAAAGTCTCACTTCTCATTGTAATAATCACCGTATTCCACGATCAACGTGCTGCGGCCGTCCTCGCGGTTCAGCGCCTTCTCATAAGCCGGGAAAATATCCTCCGGTTCATCCAGGCGGATGACCTCGATGGTCGTGCACATGAGCTTGAACGCTTCCGTGAAATCACCCACGTGCTGGAATTGCGGATGCAGCGGGCGCTCGGAACCGATGCCCGTGCGGATGATGACCTTCGGCTTGTAACCGCCATTAGACATCGCCGCCATCTTGTCGAGGTGGCCCACGATCTGGTTCACCGCGAGCAGCAGGAAGTTCCAGCGCGGATAGATGCTCACCGGCACGAGACCGGTCAGTGCCATGCCCGTGGACATGCCCATCTGCATCTCTTCAGTCACGGGCAGCTCCAGCAATTTCTCACGCGCCACGTTCTTCAACGTGTTCGTCATGCCCGTGCCCGGACATGCCACGGCTTGCCCCATGAAGATCGTGCGGGGATCGCGTCCCAGCATCTCCATCGCCCGGCTCAGTTCGTCAAAATATTTCATGCTCAGAATTGCACGCGGACACCGGCCCCGGCGTGCGGATACTTGGTTTCGTATTTATAGGAGACCACCATCGGATGCGTCGAGTTCTCGTAGCTCAGCACCGGCTGGTTCCACGCCTCGCGCGTGTCCGTACAGACGGACTTGCCGTTATCTTCCACGATGAAGCGGATGGGCAACTGGTGGTTGATGGAATACTTGATGGATTCGTGCGCGATACCCGTCTCTGCCGTCATCTCGCCTAGGAAGCAATGCACCTTGTTCGTGCCGCCCTGCCGCTTGATGCCCATGGCCGCGCCGACCGCGATCGGGATGATGCCCCCCACGATAGCCGAGGAGACGATACGCTGCTCCGGAAAGCACAGGGTGATGGAATGCCCGGCGAGAATCTCCGCCTTCACCTTCTCAGGCGGCACGCCTTTCAGCAGGCATTGGTAATGGCTGCGCCAGGAGCACATGACCCAGTCTTCCGCTTTCACATCTTGGAAGAGCTCGATCATTTTCT
>CAZRGY010000882.1:0-1101 GCA_964599715.1 uncultured Verrucomicrobiota bacterium
TGCCGAGAAGAACCTTGGGCGGCGTGGACGTCAACTCTCCCGGCGCATATTCTGAAGGTGCGCCGACCGGAACGATCAGCAGCCCGTCGCAGCCAAGCGCTTGCACGCGCTTGAGGATCCGTGCCTCGGTGTCGCGGTTTTCATCGCTGTTGAAAACCACCAGCGCATAACCCCTAGCCGATGCGCAAGCCTCGGCTGCGCGGACGACTCGGGCGTAAAACGGATTGGCAAGGTCAGCGACCGACAGCGCGATCAGTTCACTTCGCCCGTGGCGAAGCGTCCGGGCGGCCCGCGACGGCTGATAGCCAAGGTCGCGCACGGCCTTTTCGACCCGCATGCGAAGCTCTGGGCTGACATAGGCAGAACTGTTCACAACTGCCGACACAGTTGCTGTTGAAACCCGTGCTGCTTTCGCGATGTCTTTGATCGTGGGCATAAGGTCATCTAAATGTTTAGGTGGAAAATCGAAGGATTTCCCTTCCAAATTCAGATATATTTGCGAATTCCCTTGAAATCCATCCGATTCTACAGAATTTTAGCGAAACGATTAGCCGGCTGCTGACACATGAAAGCCGTGCACATGGGAGGAGAAATCATGAGGAAGTCAAAATTTGGGTTTGCCGTTGTGGCGTTGGCCGTGTCAGGCACATTGGCATTTGCCCAGGACAAACCGGTTGTCGGCATCGTATCGATTTCGGCGACCGAGGCCAACAACGTGCGTTACATCAACGGCGCGACCAAAGCGGCCGAGGAACTTGGCTGGACGGTGAGCGTGGTCGATGCGGCGGGCAATGCCGATCAGGCCAATGCTGCCATCCAGAACTTCGCGCAGGTTGGTGCCGCTGCCATCATCGACATGGTCTTCCCATGGTCGTCGATTGGCGCCGGTCTGGACGCCGCAAAGACAGCCAACATTCCGGTGGTTTCGTGGGGAGGCGGCCTTGGGTCAACGGTTGCGGCGACCAACGGTTCTGGCGCGCCAATGGCCATTCCCGTGGTCGAACTGATGGTCGCGAACATGGGCGGCAAGGGTTCGATTCTGGCGCTGACCTATCGTACCGGCGAGGTTTGCCGGGACCGCGAAGTCGTGATGGATGAAAT
>CAZRGY010000882.1:1111-1533 GCA_964599715.1 uncultured Verrucomicrobiota bacterium
GAAATCGTGGCCAAGTACGCGGACATCACCGTGACCAAGAACGAAGTGCGTATTCCGGGCTACTTTGAAGACGGCGCGCAATATGCCAACGCCTGGCTGGCCTCGCATCCGGCGGACAGCGAGCCTTTGGCAATCTGGGGCTGCTGGGACGATCCCGCAATCGGCGCAATCGGTTCGCTGCGGGCGCAAAACCGCACGGACGTGAAGGTCTACGGCATCAACGGCAATGCCCAAGCGCTTGAGCACATCAAGAACGGCTTCATGACGGCAACCGCCTGGCAGGACAGCTTCACCGAAGGTTACAACATGGTGAAGATGCTGGATGAGATCAAAAAGGCCGGGGACGCGTGGCAGCCGACAGCCGCCGAAGTTCCGGCGGTTCTGGTGACATCTGATACGGTGGCGGATTTCACCAGCCAGCA
>CAZRGY010000883.1:0-1525 GCA_964599715.1 uncultured Verrucomicrobiota bacterium
TTTGCGCTCGGGGCCGCGATCGTCATGTTCCTCACTTTGGTACGCTAGACCATGTCTCCCCTAACTTTCATACTCGGTGTTCCGTTGCTGGCGGCAGTAGTGATGCTGTTTCTGCCGCGCAACCTACGGTTCCTCGCGCGCCTGATCGCGTTGGCGGCCACGGGGCTTTCCATGCTGGCGGCGTTCTATGTCTTCGCCAAGTTCCAGGCCGGAGCTGAGTCGTATCAGTTCGTGCAGAAGGTGGAGTGGATCGATGCCTTGGGTATCAGTTACTACGTGGGTGTGGATGGTATCAACGTCGGCTTGGTGCTGATGGGAGCCATTGTGGCTTTTGCTGCGGCTTGCGTTTCATGGGAGATCAAGGACCGGGAAAAAGAATTTTACGTGCTCTTGCTCTTCATGAGCGGTGGTATCCTTGGTGCGTTCGCGTCATTGGACCTGTTCTTCTTCTACTTTTTCCATGAACTGGCGCTGGTGCCCACGTTCATCATGATCGGAGTCTGGGGCAAGGGGCCGGAACGGAACTACGCGGCCTTCAAGATGACGCTCTATCTCAGCTTGGGCGCGCTCATCGCGCTGCTCGGATTGATTGTCCTCTATGTGCAATCCGGTGCGAACACATTCGACATCGTGGCGCTTACGGCACACATCAAGGCCAAGCCGCTGCCGGCCGCCATCCAGAGCATCATTTTCCCGCTCTTGTTGTTCGGGTTCGGTATCTTGGTCTCTCTCTGGCCGTTCCATACGTGGGCTCCGATCGGTTACGGCTCCGCGCCGACCGCCACCTCCATGCTCCATGCAGGTGTGTTGAAGAAGTTCGGTCTTTACGGCTTGATCCGCGTGGCGCTGCCTTTGCTTCCGGATGCCTTGAACAGCGGCAGCATCTTTGGTCCGGGTTGGCTGGATATCCTGGTTTTCCTTTGCCTAGGCAACATCCTGTTCTGCGGTCTGGTCGCCATCCGTCAGAAGAACCTGAACTTGCTCATCGGTAATTCCAGTGTGGCGCACATGGGCTTCATCTTCCTCGGCATCGCGAGCCTCACCTTGGTGGGTATCACGGGTGCCGTGGTGATCATGGTGGCGCACGGATTGCTCGCGGCTTTGACCTTTGCGGTGAGCGGTTATCTTTATCAGCAGACCCGCACGCTGGAGATCGAGAAGATGGGTGGCTTGCTGCGGGCGGTGCCTTTCATTGGCGCAGCGATGATCATGGCGATGATGGCGGGTTGCGGTCTGCCGGGCTTCGCGAACTTCGTGGGTGAAGCCATGGTGTTCTTCGGGGCATGGAAGGCATATCCCATAGCCACAGCGTTCGCTTGCTGGGGCGCTTTGGTGATCGGTGCGGTCTATATGCTGCGCGCCATCCGGAACATCCTGCACGGGGAACTGGTTGCTGATTTCAAGAACATCACGGATGCGGCCACGCCTTGGCGCAAACTGCCGTTTGTGATCTTGATCGCGACTTTGCTCTGGTTCGGCTTTGTGCCGGGCAGCCTGACCGAGAAGATCAAGCCGGATGCGGAGA
>CAZRGY010000884.1:0-1525 GCA_964599715.1 uncultured Verrucomicrobiota bacterium
AGTTTCGGGATCGCGCCCCGGAATCCGCGCACTTTCAACATCACAGCCAGACCGGTCTGTTGGACGTTCTCCTGCATTTCCGCGACTTCCGATAACGGCATGAGTCGCAAGATACTGTCATACCGTGCGTGCTCGGGCTTCACCCCATTGCTCTGGCTGTATAAAGCAGCCAAAGATGGCGGCAGTTTGACCCCGGCTTTAGCTTCAAACGCCATGATCTCAGATTGGCTCGCGGGCGGGTTCTTGACAGGCGTCGCCTTGGAATCCCCTTCACCGTTTCCGAAGATATTGCTGAACAATGACATATGTCCCCTCTTATGAAATCCGCATCACTTCCCCGCCTTCAACAACCCGCGTGCTTCCATCCATTCTTCTACGCGCTTCGGCCAGGTGGTGACCAGATGCTTTGAAGGGCGCAGGCCATAGCCATGTCCACCCGTCGGATAGAGATGCATCTCCACCGGCACCTTCACGTTCTTCAAGGCCAGGTAATAAGTCACCGCACTCTCGACACGGATCGGATCATCCCCGGCCATCGCGATGAAGGTCGGCGGAGTCTGCGCTGTCACTTTCACTTCTGGAGGAAGCTTGTCTCCATCCTCTTTCACCGCCAAGTAGGCAGGATAGATGAGGATGGAGAAATCCGGCTTGCAGCTCAGTTCATCTGCGGCATCCACTTTTTTATAAGTGCGCTGCTCGTAGCTGTTACTGGCCATCGCCGTGAGGTGACCACCAGCAGAGAAACCAAGAATACCGATGCGATTCGCATCGATGCCCCACTCGCTTGCCTTGCTGCGCACGACACCAAAGGCCCGCTGCACATCTTGCAAAGGCGGCGCGTGCTTTTCCGTGCCGGGACGTTTCGGCACGCGATATTTCACCAGCACGGCATTGACGCCGATGGAGTTCAGCCAATCGCACACTTCCGTGCCTTCGAGATCGTACGCGAGGATGTTGTAGCCACCTCCGGGACAGATCAGCACCGTCGTGCCCGTGTTCTTGTTCTTCGGGGCCGGATAAAAGGTGATGGTCGGCTCCGAGACATTGCCCAAACGGATCACGGGTTTGTCCGCCACCTTGCCACTCTTGGGACCGGAGGTGTCTTGTTCCGCAGGCAGATCACCTTTGTCTCCCGGCGCCTTGCCGGGCCAAAGTTTACTCGGCTCAAGTGGTGCGGCAGAAAGAGCTGGCATGGTAGCAGCGGTGATGGCCAAGACGGCCATTACGGCAAAAAGACGTGCGGGTTGCATGGCTCCAAGCAAACTCAGAAGCGGCCCAAACGCCAAGGAGAATCATCCGGCAAAACCCCGCACCTATTTATTCTTCGCAGGCAGATGCATCATCAGATCCTCGATAACCCGTTCGATCTGCCGGTCATTCGGCTGGCCATTGACCTTGCGCTTGAGCAGGTAGTTATGCTTGTCCATGTCATACCGCCACTCAAACGTATTGTCCGGTTGGATGTCCATGAAGCCGCGTTTTTCAATATCCCAGTAATCGCGCAGTCCACGTGCGGCATAGAGCA
>CAZRGY010000885.1:0-1524 GCA_964599715.1 uncultured Verrucomicrobiota bacterium
CCGCCCGGGATATTCCCCTTCCGGTCCATCCCATGGCACGGACCGCAATAGACCATATAATCCCGCTCGCCCGGCCGCAGCGGTGTGCCATCAGCGCGTCGCGTCTCCACCATTTGCACCAGCCATGGCATCTCGTTCACATTCACGTAATAGATGCCATTCGGGTCCGCCGCCCCGCCGCCCCATTCCATGCCGCCATCGAATCCGGGGAACATGATCGTCTCATTCAGGCTTGGTGCCGGGAACGGTCCAAAGTTCGGTGAAGCCCGCAACCGGTCGAGCGTCATCTGGTACGTTTCGGGCGAGATGTTCGAGGCATCGTCCTCCGTGTAACGCTGGCGCATCAGCGGGGCTGGCTTCGTCGGAAAAGGCTGCGTGGGCCAGGCCTGTTCACCGCGCAGATCGGATTGCGGCACCGTCCGTTCTTCGATCGGCCACAATGGCTCGCCCGTCACCCGGTTGAACACAAAGAGCAATCCATGCTTCGTCCCTTGCGCCACCGCGTCGATCTTCTTGCCCTTGTGCGTCACCGTGAGCAACACCGGCGGACAAGGCAGATCCTTGTCGAGCAGATCATGGTGCACGGTCTGAAAGTGCCAGAGGCGCTTCCCGGTGTTCGCATCCAGCGCCACCACGCAGTTCGCGAAGAGATTCATGCCATGGCGGTCACCACCGTAGAAATCCGGCTCCGCCGTCTTGGTCGCGATATAGACGATACCTCGCTTTTCATCCAGCGATTGCCCGCACCACGGCATCAAACCTGTGGCCGTCTTGTAGGCGTCCTTGGGCCAGGTATCATAACCCACTTCACCCGGACGCGGGATGAGGTGGAATATCCAGCGCCGCTTGCCCGTATGCACATCGATCGCCCGGATGGCACCCGGTCCGCCGATGCCGCCGAGGATGAGCATGTCCTTGAAGATCACGCCCGGCGTGTTCAGGCCCACATTCGGGCGCGGCTCGGCATCCAATCCGTCACCGAGATGGATCGACCCATTCTCGCCAAAGCTGCGGATGACCTCGCCTGTCTTCGGATCCAAAGCGAAGAGATAATTGTTCACTCCGGTGAAGAGGCGCTGCTCCCCACCCTTTTCATTCTGCCAATAGACCAACCCGCGTTGACGCCCCCGTCCGGCTCCACTCCGTTCCTTGGCCGGATCCCACGTCCATAACTCCTTGCCTGTCGCCGCGTCCAACGCCACCACCTTGCGCGTCGGTGTGGGCGTGTAGAGCACCCCGTTCACGATAAGATTGTTCGCCTGATACTCGCCCTTGTCGCCCGTCTCATAAGTCCATGCGACCTTGAGCTGGGTGACGTTCTCGCGGTTGATCTGGTCTAGGGATGAATAAAGGTTGCGCTCCTTGCTGCCCAGGTAATTGGACCAGTCGGCATTGGCCGGACTGGCGGCGTAAGTGGAACCAACCAGACAGCCCAGCCCAAACAAGGCGGCGATACCGATCGAAAAAGGAAGACTCATGCTTCCGCCGATTTAGCCGGTCACAGGCGCATGTTGTCCAACGATT
>CAZRGY010000886.1:0-1520 GCA_964599715.1 uncultured Verrucomicrobiota bacterium
CTCCGAGAGAACCGAGTTACATACTATTTTACGTGCCAACCGGTAATTTGGTTCACTCCCGGGTGAAACTTCCGTCGACCTCTACACCAGCATCACTTCCTGGGCAGCACCGTCTTCGTCGCCGAGTGCTGCGAGGTGCCGGACTCGTCCTTGAACGTGATCATCAGTTGCGGATGGTTGCCCGCCAGCTTTTGTTCCACCAGGATGAATCCACCCACCGGCTTGGATGCCGTGTAAATCTGCGCGACTTCGCCCTTTTGGTCGGTGGATTTTTCCGGCTTCGGACCCACCCGCGCGTTCTGCGTGTTCAAGGCCCCGCAGGAAAACTCCTCATACCCCAAGGGATGCTGCGAGTGATACTGCCAGTGCCGGTCACCGCACAAAATAAAGAACTGGTTCGTGCTGATATTATTCGCCTTCAACCATTCGAAAAACTCCCGTCCTTCATGCCGGAACCCGCCGAGGTTCGCGTGGTTGTCCTTCTTGGAAGCATCATCCGGCCCGATCATGGGAGTCGGCGAGATGAGCAGTTTGAAGGTGGCATCACTTTCTTTCAGCGTGCGCTTGAGCCATTCCTTCTGCTCCTTGCCCCAGATGCTTTTCTCCGGGCCGTCCGGCATCTTGTTCGGGCTGCGATAATCCCGCCCTTCCACGAACCAGAGCTGGAGATGTTGGTTGATCCTATGTGTGCGATAGGTCACCGCCTTGGCATCCGCCATGTCCACGATCGGCACCTGCTCGCGGAAGATGCGGATGCCCGTCTCATGCGAGGGCTCGTAATCGCCCGTCGTGTCGGCATCATTGATGCGGTAATCATGGTCATCCTTCAGCCAGTAAGTTGGAGCCAATGAGAAGAGCTGGCTGATGGTCGGCTGTACAAATTGCTCATGCCACTTGAGCCGCATCTCCGACACCGTCTGGGCACGGGTGGCTTTGGGGTGGTCGTAATAGACGTTATCTCCGTTCCCGATGAAGAAATCCGGCCGCAAGCGATACATCGAGGTGAAAGCCACGTAACCCTGATCCTTCTCCACCCCCGTCGCCGCACCCTTGCCTTTGCCATCCTTACCCTCATGAAAAAAGGCGTAGTTCATGCAACTGCCCAGCACGAACTTCACCGGCCGCATGGAAGCTGCACCACCCAAGGTGCGAAACGCGCGTGGCACATCCGCCACGGCCTGCCGCTCGTGTGACCCTGCCATGGCGCGATAGTAATACTCTGTGTCGGGCTTCAACCCGGTGATCTTCGCCTTCACGATGTAATCACTGGCGGGCCGCGCCTCCAGCCACGCGGTCTGGATGGGCTTGGGAAAGGTGGGGTCCGTATCCACGTCAAACCGGACCACCCCGCGGATGCCCGGCACATCGCCGTCCTGCAAAGCTTCTGATGCCGTCAGCCGGGTGTGCAGGAGCACGCTGTTCGTGGTCACCTCCCCCGCAATGACGCCTTGGCCGAGGAATATCTGGGCGGCGTGAACCGGCGCAATCCACAGACTCAAGGTGAACAGACACAGGCATAC
>CAZRGY010000887.1:0-1518 GCA_964599715.1 uncultured Verrucomicrobiota bacterium
GTTTCGGACATTAAGTTTAGCATCTGAAATCTTTGGAACTACTGGTCGTGCCAGCCGCTTGAGGGACCACCAATCCATCCGGTCTGCCAGTTTCAGGCTCGCACTTTCCGGCCACACGGCCCCTTGATCGATCCAGGCACGCAACAAGGCGATCTGCTTCTCCGTCAGCGGCTCCCCTTTGGGCGGCATCTTGATCTTTTCATCCTGCCCACTGACAAACCGGATGAGTGGACTCTCGCTGCTTTTGCCCGGGATGATATTCGGGGCGTGATAATCGCCGCCATGCAACGCACTGGCTTTCGCATCCAGCCGGTAGCTGTTCTTCTGCTTCTCGGGTCCGTGGCAATCCAGACACGCCTGCTGAAATATCGGCTGGATGTCGCGGACGAAATCGATCTTCGTGCCTTCGGCCGCCGAACAGACACTGGTAAAACATAAAGCCAGCAATGCGCTCCAGACGGACACACAGCGCCGCTGGGGCGTCTTCGGCTTAGGGTGTATGGCACAACTGAACCGCATCACCGGGTCTTTCTGAAGGCAAAGATTGCTTCGGATGGATTCATGGTAGCGTGATGATTCTAAAGCCTCTTCACATCAGCCGCCATGTCAATTTGCTCACGCCAGAATCTTCTTCAGGAGATGCCCATGCACATCCGTGAGACGACGCTCGGCGCCGTTGTGGTAGTACGTAAGCTTTTCATGATCCAAGCCCAGCAGATGCAGAACTGTGGCGTAGAAGTCATAGACGCTGGTGATATCCTCGGCCGCACGACGGCCGAACTCATCGGTCGCCCCGTAGCTCACGCCGCCCTTGATGCCAGCCCCCATCATCCAAGTGGTGAATGCGTCGGGATTATGATCACGACCATCGGTGCCTTCCTGGCGCGTGGGCATGCGACCAAACTCAGAAGTCCAGAGCACTAGGGTATCTTCCAACATGCCCCGTTGTTTCATGTCGGTGAGCAAGGCCGCCGTCGGTTGATCGAAGATGGGGCAGTGGCGTTCGTAATCTGCCTTGAGGGTCTTGTGCGCATCCCAATTCAGGAGACCATCCACCGCTGAGGCACGTGAGGCACAATAAAGACTCACGTAGCGTACGCCTTGTTCCAAGAATCGTCGCGAGAGCAGACAATTGCGTGCATACGCCGCCAGCAACGGGTTCTTGCTGTCCGTCCCATACAGTCGATGCAAGTGCGCCGGCTCCTTGGAAATATCTGCGACTTCCGGCGCGGTGAGTTGCATGCGCGCTGCCAGTTCATACGCGGCCATGCGGGCCTTCAGTTCACTCTCGCCCGGATGACGCTCGGCATGTTCGCGATTGATCGTCTTCAAGAAATCACGCGTCGCCTGCTCTTCGCTCACGCTGATGGAGGCCGGGCGGGCGAGATTACGGAGCGGTTGCTGGGCGGACATGGCCACCGCTTGATAGTCTGCGGGCAGAAAGCCGTTCGACCAGTTCGCTTTGCCGTTGGGCGGTTCACCGCGCACATCTTGGATGGCCACATAGGTCGGCAGGTT
>CAZRGY010000888.1:0-1515 GCA_964599715.1 uncultured Verrucomicrobiota bacterium
ACGGGAGCCTGCATCGGCCATGTCGGACCGGAAGGTTTGGCGGGCGGACCCATCGGTAAGCTGCAAGATGGCGACATCATCCGGCTCGTGGTGGACCGCAATACGCTGACCGGAAGCTTGGATTTCGTGGGGCATAGCGGGCAACGGCTCACTCCTGAGGAAGGGGCCAAGGTACTGGCCGCCCGCGCTTCCCGCACAGATATGGCCCCCAATCCTTCGTTACCGGACGACACGAAGCTCTGGGCCGCGCTTCAGAGCGTCAGTGGCGGGACTTGGGGTGGTTGCGTCTTCGATGTGGAACGGATTGCGGAGCTTTTAAAAACCGACACAGGCCGATGACCTGCGCTCGCTCCCAGTATAAGCAGTAACTCATTCTTATTCAAGCGGATGCACCGCTTGAGAGGCAGAATTCCCCACCACCGGCAACCGCCGGTTGCACGTTCTCCCGCCCCCTTGATCAAACACCATGTCGCGGCATGACCCACATGCACCTCAGAAAAAAACACCTGAGTCGCTTGCCAAGCAGGTGTCATCGGTTTAATGTTTCTTAACCTTACCCATTCAAGCAAATAATTGCGCTAAGACTAATAGTAATGACCTGTCTGGTCGTATTCAGATTAGTTTATAGAACATAGGCAAAAATGGGGATTAACAAACCTAACTGTTGTGTTAGCTTACCAGAGCTATAGATATGCATAAACCTGTCGTATTCAGTGTGCTGCTCGCCCTCGGGGCGATGGGCTGTTCAAAGTCCGAAGAGGCTCCCGAGTCAAACAGTCAGGGTGCTGCCGCGCAACAAGCTGGACCGGTCTTGTGTTCTCCGGCCTTTTTTTCGCGGTCTGGACTGGCTCCATCTGGCTTATGATCTCCAAGAAGGCACCTATCTTTTTCCCCATCATCTTCGGCTTCTTTGACGTCATCATCGCGCTGATATTTCTCGCGAGCCTGTTCTACTCTGTGCGGACGCAGGCAGGCCCGGGCGGCCTGCGAATCTGCCATCGGCTTCTATTTCCCACCGTGACACGCCGGATCGCGCCGGAAGATGTGCACACCATCTCCACCGAAGCCGCTGGCCACACCAATGCAAGGGCCACATCCTATACGCTCACAGTTCACACAAAGAACGGCGAAAAATACTCTGCCGGGAGCTACATTCGCGACAAACGCCATGCCGACTGGCTTGCGGCCCGGCTGACCAAGGCGCTCGGCATTCCAAGAAAATGAAACCCAAGTCTGCTTCAGACACCAGAAACATCCGCAACCGTGCCAGCATCCCGCCGCATCTGCGCCGCGAGTTGGAAGCCATCCTCATCCCGGAGGGAAAGATCGCGCACCGTGTGCGTGAACTCGCCATGGAAATCAAACGCGACTACCGCCATCGTGACATGGTGATCGTCTCCCTGCTCAATGGCACCGTGATGTTCCTGGCGGACTTGATCCGTCATCTGGACATGCCCCTGCGCCTGGATTTCATGGGCGTCTCCAGCTACGGCGAAGGCACCACGTCGCGCGAAC
>CAZRGY010000889.1:0-1513 GCA_964599715.1 uncultured Verrucomicrobiota bacterium
TGCAACGCGGCTTCGACCGCTTCTACGGCACCATCCACGGCGCCGGCAGCTTCTATGATCCCAACTCCCTCACCCGCGATAACGAACTCATCTCCCCCTACGCGGACAAGGAGTATCAGCCGAAAGAATATTTCTACACCGATGCCATCAACGACCACGCCACCCGCTTCATCACCGACCACGCGAAGCAACATAAGGGCGAACCCTTCTTCATGTACATGGCCCACACCGCCGCCCACTGGCCCATGCACGCCAAGGAATCCGACATCGCCAAATACAAAGGCAAGTATGATGCCGGTTTCGAGCCCATCCGCGCCGCCCGTTGGGAAAAGCTGAAACAGCTCGGCCTCATCGACTCCAAATGGAACCTCACCCCGCAATCCGATGAATGGAGCGACGTGAAAAACAAAGCCTTCGAGATCCGCTGCATGGAAGTATACGCCGCCATGGTCGATAACATGGATCAAGGCATCGGCCGCGTCATCGCCGAGCTGAAGAAGCAAGGCATCTACGACAACACCCTCATCTTCTTCCTCCAGGATAACGGCGGCTGCGCCGAGCAGATGGGCCGCAATGCCCGGAACGAGGCCACGCCCCGTGCCGACAAACCATCACTCCCGCCCATGGCCGCCACCGCTCTGCAACCCGACATGATCCCCAAACAGACCCGTGATGGTTATCCCATGCGCCAGGGATACGGCGTGATGCCCGGTGGCGCGGACACCTACATCGGCTACGGTCGCGGCTGGGCGAACGTCAGCAACACGCCCTTCCGCGAATACAAACATTGGCAACACGAAGGCGGCATCAGCACCCCGCTCATTGCTCATTGGCCCAAAGGCATCTCCGGAAAGCAGGCGAACCAACTCGTCACCTCTCCCTCGCACCTCATCGACATCATGGCCACCTGCGTGGACCTCGCGGGCGCAAAGTACCCCGCTGAATTCAAAGGCCAGAAACTCACCCCCTTGGAAGGCATCAGCCTCACGCCGACCTTCGCGGGCAAATCACTCACTCGCTCACAACCCATCTTCTTCGAGCATGAAGGCAACCGCGCCGTACGTGACGGCCAATGGAAACTCGTCGCCAAAGGCCCCGCAGGCGCTTGGGAACTCTACGACATGACCGCCGACCGCACCGAGACGAAGAACCTCATCGAACAACAGCCCGCCCTCGCCAAGAAGATGATCCGCCAATGGGAAGATTGGGCGAACCGCGCGATGGTTTTGCCTTGGAACTCCACCCCCGCTTATGGTGAAACTGCGGCTGCCGCTCCGAAAGGCAAAGGCGGCAAGAAGAAGAAAGAGTAGATGAAGTTCCAAGCTGCTAATGGGCGCATCCGGGCACTGCCCCCGAAATGCCAGTGGGTGAGGAAAGCCGGACAACGCTCCATCTCCCTCGCCCCTTGTGGGAAGCCGAACTTCGGCAGGGGAGTGGGCCGGGGTGAGGGGTGCCCCCCTTCCCGCCGCCAATTTTTCAGCCTCTGCGGAGGCAGTGCCCGGATGCGCCCGCT
>CAZRGY010000890.1:0-1509 GCA_964599715.1 uncultured Verrucomicrobiota bacterium
CCGTGGTGAGCATCATGCGCCCCAGAGGCGTGGCCAGCCCGGGCTGTGGCTGCCTTTGAAACAGCGCCCTCATCAACGCCTGGGGGTTCAGCAGCGCACAACTCAGCCCGCCGTCGGGAAAACGATGCCAGTAGATGAATGTGGAGTCTCCCACATGCCAGCCGCTCCAGGACTGGGATTTTTCCGCCCCGGGTTTGTCGTCAATGTGGTAGCCGAAGATTTTCAAGTAAGTGATCCAGGCGGCCGAGCGCGGCAGCAGCGCTACCGAAGCACCAAGAGCGCCGAAGCGCTGAAAAGGCGGCCCGCCTTCGTCCAGGATGGATGTGAGCTGCCCTTGCTCCGGCTGCCGGGTGGCCTCGTTGATCGCCTCCATCCGCTCTTCGGCCACAAAGGCTGGTCCAGGCTGGTAAGGAGCTTCCCCGGCAAAAGACTCCAGTGGGGTGCCGGGCCCAGCTTTCGCCCACGTTTGGGCGATCCATGGATGTTTGGCCAGTCGTTCGGACATCACCCGGGCGGAGCCGATGTTCTGCTCTCCCCAGTTGTCGAGGCGGTCGGTCAGTTGCCGCATGTCATGCAGCAGGTGGTGATCTGCTGAACTCAGCCTCTCCGCCAGAATGGCCTGCATGGAGGCATCGGTGCGCTTTTCAGCGTCGCGGATCAGGTAAGTTCCCAACCACGCCAGCAGGGCCAGGGGCAGGATCACCAGGATGATGAATAAAATCGTGGAGCGGCGTTGGAGCATGGGTGAGCTTATAATTTACCCGAGCCATCTATTAGATCATCCAAAATTTAGAAAAACCATAAAATGAACCGGAGTGGCTTGGCAGTCCGCCCCGGTAATTCACATGCGTTTCCAACAGCCAGAAGGCTAACAACACTTCGAGAAAGGGATGATCCTCTAGGCTGGCGGTTGCGGCCAACTGCCGTTGATCTGCCAACAGAATGCCACGTGCTCTCCAACAGCACATCCATCGCCGTCTGCGGGAACGATTTCTCATGCACGAACAATTCGCTGCGCAACAGGCGTTGTGTCCGTCCCTCTATACCCACCGGTCATCCCTCACGCCGCTGGATCCACTTTTTCCCGGCGGCCAAGGCGCGGATCGTTTCATTCAACCGACGTTGGATGGTTTCCTCCTGCTTCGCGGTGCTGATCCAGACTTTGTACTCGCGCTGATAGGTCGGTTTGAGCGATTCGAAGAACGCGGCGGCTTTTTTGTCCTTTTTCAGCGCCTTCGCCAGCACGGGTGGCATCGGCCACTCGTCTCGTTGTTTGGCTGGCGGAGGTTTGGCATGCTCGTCGGCATCCAGGGCCACGGCTGCGTGCAGCAGACGGCGAAAGGCCTGCGCGTCGAGCTGATCGGGCTGGGTGACGCGAATGCTTTGAATGCTCGTGTTCGCCTCGCCACCCGTGAACAGTATGGTGATCTCACGCAGCTCGGTGCCGCGAAAAAAACTGATGCCGAGGTGCTTCTGGCAGGCGCTGAGGCCGCAGACGAGCTTCCGCCC
>CAZRGY010000891.1:0-1504 GCA_964599715.1 uncultured Verrucomicrobiota bacterium
CCAACCCCAGCAAGCTGTGCGGGAAGCGGATTTTGGTGCCCCTGACAATCCGCGCCGTCTGCGCCGTCTGAAGATGATGGTGGAACGTTGGCTTGCGGAAGTTCCCCAAAAAGAGGAGAAGTAATCCAACCATGAGTTGTGCCCCCATAGCCTGTGTCCGCCTGCTGCTGGTCCTCATTTTTGCGATCACCTTGAATCTGTCCGGGCAGGATAAACTGTCGGAGGCGGACAAAGCTTGGGCGGCGTATGAGCTGGCCGCCACGCCACCCAAACGGCCTGCCGCTTGGGCGGTCACCGAACCGACCCGTGAAGAAGTCGTCGCTTTTCAGAAAAACAACGGGGAACTGGCCGGTCGGGCGGCCGAATTGGCCCGCGAGTTCTACACCAAACATCCCAGTGATGCCCGGGCGGTGGAAGCCCGACGGAAGGAACTGCAGTTGACGGAAGTGGCCGTGCAGTTGGGCCAGGAGGACAAGCGGGCGCGGTTGCGGGAGATCCGGCTGGCGCGTTCTAAATCAAAAGATATCCCTGAAGACGAGCGTTTCCGTCTGCGCCTGCAAGTGGTGCAGGATGATGGTTCGGCCCAGCAGGATGGGGACATAAATGCCAAGTTGAACACCATGGAAGCCGGAGCCAGGGAATTGATGAAAGAATTCCCCGGTCGCAAGGAAGCGGGCAACCTGCTGGTGCAGATCGCCCTGACCGCCTTGCAGAATGATGATATGGCCAGAGCCCGCCGGTTGGGGGTGGAGATAGAGGCCTCGAATCTGCCGGAGGAGAACAAGATACTGCTGCGTCAGCGCCTCAAACGGTTCGATCTGGTGGGCCCGCGCTTCTTTTTCATGGGGCCGGCGATAGATGGTTCGGTCATTGATCTGGATAATCTCAAGGGCAAAGTCGTCTTGCTGGATTTTTGGGCGAGCTGGTGCGGGCCGTGTATCGCCGAATTACCCAACCTCAAGGAGCTTTACACGGAACTCCGCCCCAAGGGCTTTGAGATCATCGGCGTCAACATGGACGAGGACAAAGCCAAGATGAAAGAGGTGGTGGACAAGTTCGGGCTTAAATGGCCGCAGCACTTTGACGGGGACAATCCTGATGGTGGTTGGGCGGCCAAACTGGGCATCATTTCCTTCCCGACGATGTGGCTGGTGGACAAGCAGGGCATCCTCCGGGAGCTTGATGCCACGGAAGACCTGGCCGGCAAGGTGAAGAAGCTGCTGGCCGAGGAGGCCAAATAAAGCCGGGGCTTTGTGTTTGTCAGGGCGTCCGCTAGCGGGCTTAATCCAGCGAGATATGGACTGGCTAGACAACCTCGTATTCCCGAACGGCAAGTTTCTCGGCATCGAGTGGCACATATGGAAGGTCGTCGGCTGGGTGGGGAACATGGTGTTCTTCTCCCGCTTCATCGTGCAGTGGTATGCCACCGAGAAGTTGAAGAAGGTGGTCGTCCCGTCCGCCTTCTGGGTGCTGAGCCTGATCGGGTCGCTGCTGTTGCTGAGCT
>CAZRGY010000892.1:0-1500 GCA_964599715.1 uncultured Verrucomicrobiota bacterium
CCTGGGATATGAAACCGGACGCGCCGCGCGAGATCCGAGGTCCTTTCAAGCCCATCCGCACGAATAATCCAGACATCCAGGTTTCTGAGATCCTGCCGCTCCACGCCAAGCTGGCAGACAAGTTCTCGCTCGTCCGCAGTTGCTATCACACGGCCTCGGCCATCCATGATACCGGTCACCAGATGATGCAGACGGGCCGTCTGTTCACTGGTGGCATCATCACGCCCCACGCGGGTTGTGCCTTGGAATACATCATGGGCCGCCGCAATGAACTGCCTGCGAATATCATCCTGCCGGAGCCCATGGGCCCCACCGGTGGCAATATGCCGCATGGACAGGATGCCGGTTTCCTCGGCAAGGCGTTTGATCCCTTCGCCTTGATGGCCGATCCGTCGAAGAAAGATTTCAAGGTGCCGGATCTCCTGCCACCCACGAACATCGGTGAAGCCCGTCTGCAACGCCGCCGTGAATTGCGCGAGGTGGTGGAAGATGCCGTAAGGTCGTTCGAGGCCACGGAGAACGCGAAGCTGATGGATGAGAACTTCGCCTCGGCTTACCGCCTGATGACGAGCACCAAGGCGCGCGAAGCGTTTGACCTGACGAAGGAGCCTTTGAAAGTCCGCGAGCGCTATGGCATGACCCGCTTCGGCCAATGCTGCCTCTTGGCCCGCCGCCTTGTCGAAGCCGGTGTGCGCTTCGTCACGGTGAACACCTTCATCACTGTCTTCAACGAGATCACTTGGGACATCCACGGTTCGAAACCCTTCACCGCCATCGAGGGCATGCGCGATATCGTCGCCCCGATGTATGACCAGGGTTACAGCGCGCTCATCGAAGATCTTCATCAACGTGGCATGCTGGATAACACCATGGTGGCCAGCCTCGCGGAATTCGGTCGCACTCCAAAAGTGAATCCGGCTGGTGGCCGTGATCACTGGCCGAACTGCTGGACGGTGAATTTTGCCGGCGGTGGCATCAAAGGCGGTCGCGTCATCGGCAAGAGCGATGACATCGGGGCATATCCGGCCGAGCGTCCGGTGAATCCTTCTGAGATCGTCGCCACCATCTATGAGAGTCTGGGCTTGGACCTCACCGCCCATCTACCCGGCCCGCAAGGTCGCCCCTTCCCGCTCGTGGATTTCGGCACGCAACCGATCAAGGAGCTGTTCTAGTCCTTCATGCTGTTGAGTCGATGAAACGTTTTTCTGTCATCCTGACGGTCATCTGGTTGAGCGTGGCTTCACTGTACGCCCGCGAATCTCTCACCATCCTGCCGGAGAAGATCGAGCTGAACGGTGCCATCGCCCGGCAACGGCTGGTGGTGGAGCGCGTGGAGGATAAGCAATACATCGGTGAAGTGCGGGAAGGCGTCACTTATACTTCCAGCAATCCGGAAGTCGTTCGCCTGGAGAACGGGTTCGCAGTTCCAGTCTCCAACGGCTCCGCGACGATCAAGGCGCAAGTCGGTCGGAAAACGGTCACGACCAAGATCAAGGTGAC